>NZ_JBSFYC010000097.1:0-22369 GCF_053595675.1 Streptomyces sp. NPDC002446
CGCTCCAGCAACGGAAGCTCGGTGAACAGGATCGACAGATTGACGTTGAAGCGCGTGTCCGTGAACCCCATAAGGGCGGCGCTCCTTCCGGATAGCGGATTTCTATTTCTGTTCTACGGGATGGTGGCGAGGCCGGGCGCCCTGGTCAAGGCGCCCGGCTCGCCGTCCGGACCGGGTCCGGCGTCAGGAACGGACCCGGTCCGGAGTCAGGACTTGAGCGCCTTGATCGCGGTGGGGGCGTGGCCCGGCTCGGTCGCCAGCTCCTCGAACTCGGTGACGTTGCTCATGTCGACCGTCTTGCTCATCGCGATGTTGGTGATGCGCTCCAGGATGGCCTCGACGACGACCGGGACCTGGTGCTCGGCGGCGAGCTTCTTGGCCTCCTCGAAGGCGGCGCCCAGCTCGTTCGGGTCGGTGACGCGGATGGCCTTGACGCCCAGCCCCTCGGCGACCTTGATGTGGTCGACGCCGTAGACGCCGATCTCCGGGGTGTTGATGTTCTCGAACTCCAGGTTGACCTGGAAGTTGATGTCCAGGCCGATCTGCGCCTGACGGATCAGACCCAGATAGGCGTTGTTCACCAGGACATGGACGTAGGGGACCTTGTGCTGGGCGGCGACCGCCAGCTCCTCGATCATGAACTGGAAGTCGTAGTCGCCGGAGAGCGCGACGATCGGGGTCTGCGGGTCGGCGGTGGCGGCACCGATCGCGGCCGGGATGGTCCAGCCGAGCGGACCGGCCTGGCCGCAGTTGATCCAGTTGCGCGGCCGGTAGACGTGCAGGAACTGCGCGGCGGCGATCTGCGAGAGGCCGATGGTGGTGACGTAGCGCGTCTCCGGGCCGAAGGCCTTGTTCATCTCCTCGTACACGCGCTGCGGCTTGATCGGGATGTTCTCGAAGTTCGTACGGCGCAGCAGGGTGGCCTTGCGCTCCTGGGCGGAGGCCGCCCAGTCGCTGAAGTCCGGCAGCCCGCCGTCGGCCTTGAGCTCCTTCGCCACCTCGATGAACAGCTCCAGCGCGGCCCTGGCGTCGGAGGCGATGCCGTAGTCCGGGGCGAAGATCTTGCCGAGCTGGGTGGGCTCGATGTCGACGTGGACGAACTTCCGGCCCTTGGTGTACGCCTCCAGGTTGTAACCGGTGTGACGGTTGGCCCAGCGGTTGCCGATGCCGAGGACGAAGTCCGACTCCAGGAAGGTCGCGTTGCCGTAGCGGTGCGCGGTCTGCACACCGACCATGCCGGCGCTCAGCTCGTGGTCGTCGGGGATGGTGCCCCAGCCCATCAGGGTGGAGATGACCGGGACGCCGGTCAGCTCGGCGAACTCGACCAGCAGGTCGGAGGCGTCGGCGTTGATGATGCCGCCGCCGGCGACGATCAGCGGGCGCTCGGACTCCAGCAGGAACCGGATGGCCTTCTCGGCCTGGGCACGGGTGGCCTGCGGCTTGTAGACCGGCAGCGGCTCGTAGGTCTCCGGGTCGAACTCGATCTCGGTCTGCTGGACGTCGATCGGCAGGTCGATCAGGACCGGGCCGGGACGGCCGGAACGCATCAGGTGGAACGCCTGCTGGAAGACGCCCGGGACCTGGGCGGCCTCAAGGACGGTGGTCGCGGCCTTGGTGACCGGCTTGGCGATCGCGGCGATGTCGACGGCCTGGAAGTCCTCCTTGTGCAGCTTGGAGACCGGGGCCTGGCCGGTGATGCACAGGATCGGGATCGAGTCCGCGATCGCGGAGTACAGACCGGTGATCATGTCGGTACCGGCCGGGCCGGAGGTACCGATGCAGACACCGATGTTGCCCGCCTTGGCACGGGTGTAGCCCTCGGCCATGTGCGACGCGCCCTCGACGTGGCGGGCGAGCGTGTGGTTGATGCCGCCGCCCTCCTTCAGCGCCTTGTAGAAGGGGTTGATCGCCGCGCCCGGCACTCCGAAGGCGTTGGTCACGCCTTCCCGCTTGAGGATCTCCACCGCGGCACGGGCGGCTGTCATTCGAGGCATCGAGTACTCCTGCGTCGACCTGTCACGGGCACGCTCCGGCGAAGGGCCGGAGTTCCTTAATTCCGCATCATGGAATTAATGTTTTGCTTTATGGAAGGAAAGTAGAGCGCGCCGCACCACCCGTCAAGGGGAGCGAGGGCGGCTCATGGCGGAATGTCCTCGATGGCCGGATCCAGGCCGAACGCATCCAGGCCGAACGCGCGGGGCAGCACAGGCGACGACCGCGGCCACCGGCGCCACCCCGTGCGGAAACACGAAAGGGGCCCCACCCCTGAGGGTGGGACCCCTGACAGCCCCGACGGAAAGCCGGCTCACCGGCCCCCCGGCTCCCGGACCTCTCCGTCAGGCCGGCGGCTCAGACAAGTACAAACAGCCATGACACGGGCGCCGCGTCGGCCGGAGCTCACCTGGCCGGATCGTAGGAGCTGGTCTGATAGCGGCTGCGGAACTCGGCGAGGAGTTCGTCGGTCGCCACGGCTCCGGAGCTGACGGCGGCGTGGACGTCGCGGAAGTAGTTCTCATAGCCGGCGGGCGTGTAGAGGCACAGGGCACGCGCGGGGACCGAGCCCGCGTTGCGGAAGCCGTGCGGAGTGCCACGGGTGGCGGCGAGCAGGTCTCCGGGGCCGGCCGTCACCTCGCCGTCACCGGTGTGGAGCGTCAACTCGCCCTCGAGGACGTAGAAGTACTCGTCGTGGCCGTCGTGCACATGCGGCCTGGCGCCTATCGTGCCGGGGGCGAGGGTGAACTCCTCGAAGGAGAAGTGCCCGCCGGTGTGCTCGCCGGTGAGGCGGAAGAAGTGCTCGACGCCGGCGACGTCGATGAGTTCGCCGTCCTGGGGGCGGCGCAGCAGCGGACGGACAGGAGTGTGGGGCTTATCGGTCATGGCTGCATTCTGACCCAGCCGGTCCCGACACGCCCTCGTAGCAGGCGAGTTGAGCAGCCACCGCCGAGCTCCGCCGTCGTACCGCTCGCGCGCCGCCCTCCGGAGCGGCGCGCGTCAGCGCAGCGGCATCCCCGACAGCGTCCGGGCGATCACCAGGCGCTGGATCTCGCTGGTGCCCTCGAAGATCGTGTAGATGGCCGCGTCGCGGTGCATGCGCTCGACCGGATATTCGCGGGTGAAGCCGTTGCCGCCGAGGATCTGTACGGCCTGGGCGGTGACCTTCTTGGCGACCTCGCTGGCGAAGAGCTTGGACATGGAGCCCTCGGCGGAGGTGAAGGGCTTGCCCGTGGTGGCCATCCAGGAGGCGCGCCACACCAGGAGGCGGGCCGCGTCGATCTGGGTGCGCATGTCGGCGAGCTGGAAGGCGACGCCCTGGTTGTCGATGATCGGGCGGCCGAACTGCTCGCGGGTCCGGGCGTACTCCAGCGCCTCTTCGTAGGCGGCGCGCGCGGTGCCGACCGCCATGGCGCCGACGGCCGGGCGGGAGGCCTCGAAGGTGGCCATCGCCGCGTTCTTCACCCTCTCGCCGCCGCCCGCCTCGGCCTTCTCGCGGGCGCGGGCCAGGCGCTCGTCGAGCTTCTCCTTGCCGCCGAGCAGGCAGTGCCCGGGGACGCGGACGTCCTCCAGCACGACCTCGGCGGTGTGCGAGGCGCGGATGCCGTGCTTCTTGAACTTCTGGCCCTGGGAGAGGCCGGGGGTGTTCGGGGGGACGATGAAGGAGGCGTGGCCCTTGGAGCCCAGCTCGGGGTCGACGACCGCGACCACGACATGGACGCCCGCGATGCCGCCGTTGGTGGCCCAGGTCTTGGTGCCGTTGAGCACCCACTCGTCCTTGGCCTCGTCGTAGACCGCGCGGGTGCGCATCGAGGCGACGTCCGAGCCCGCGTCCGGCTCGGAGGAGCAGAAGGCGGCGACCTTGACGTCGTCCGGGTCGCCGTACATCTGCGGGACCCAGGTGCCGATCTGCTCCTCGGTGCCGTTGGCCAGGACGCCGACGGCGGCCAGACCGGTGCCGACGATGGACAGTGCGATGCCCGCGTCGCCCCAGAAGAGCTCCTCCATGGCCATCGGGATGCCGAGGCCGGTCGGGTCGAAGAACTGCTGGGCGTAGAAGTCGAGGGAGTACAGACCGATCTTGGCGGCTTCCTGGATGACGGGCCAGGGGGTCTCCTCGCGCTCGTCCCATTCGGCGGCGGCGGGGCGCATGACCTCGGCGGCGAAGCCGTGAATCCAGTCACGGACTTCCTTCTGCTCGTCGTTGAGCTCCATGGTGAACTCGGCCATGTCCCCTCCAGTGCTGCAGGCAGTGCTGATGTTACTAGCGGTAACCCGTAGTGTGTTACTCGCCAGTAAGCACTGTCAACTCCTCTGGGGACGAATTCGTGGTGGAGTTCGGTGTTACGTTGCGCGAGCGCCACAGATTCACAACGGGTGGGGAGCACGACCATGGAGAGCACAGAGCACAGCGGCGGCCGGCAATCGGCGACCGAGCGCAGACGGCGGGAGCTGCTGGAGGCCGCCGAGCGCATCGTGCTGCGCGACGGCCCCGACGCGTCGATGAACGCCATCGCCGCCGAGGCGGGCATCACCAAGCCCATCCTCTACCGGCACTTCGGCGACAAGGGCGGGCTGTACCGCGCGCTGGCCGTACGGCACACCGACGCCCTGCTGGCCAATCTGCGCACCGCGCTGGACGCACCGGTCCTGCGCCGGGACCGGGTCGAGGCCACCCTCGACGCCTATCTGCTCGCGATCGAGGCCCGCCCGCAGGTGTACCGCTTCCTGATGCACCCCTCGGACGAGGACTCCGCTTCGGAGTCCGGCTTCGACGTGGGACGGCACTCCGCTCCGCTGCTGCGCCGGCTCGGCGAGGAGCTGGCCAAGGTGATCACCGACCGGCTCGACCTGGGTCCGAGCGGCGAGCTCACCGCCCGGGTATGGGGGCACGGCATCGTCGGCATGATGCACGGCGCCGGCGACTGGTGGCTGCGCGAACGCCCCTGCTCCCGCGAGCAGTTGGTCCAGCAGCTGACCGATCTGCTGTGGGGCCAGCTGGCCGCGGTCGAGGACCGCGCGGGCGGTCCCGGGTTCTAGCGGACCCGGGTTCTAGCGGGCCGGGGCTGAGCCGGGGGCCCTAAGGGGTGGTCGAACGGATCCCGTAGGGGACATGAGCGCCCCCTGTGGGGCCACAACGTCAGTGGGCCGGGTGGGTATTCCATGGGGCCTTCGTCGCCGCGCGCAGCGCACGGCGGCGGCGCAGGCCCGTGAGGCGGTCGACGTACAGCCCGCCGTCGAGGTGGTCGCACTCGTGCTGGAGGCAGCGGGCGAAGAAGCCGGTGCCGGTCACCGTCTTCGGCTCACCGGTGACCGTGAAGCCGGTCACGACGGCGCGGTCGTGGCGCGGGGTGCCGGCCTCGATGCCGGGGAGCGAGAGACAGCCCTCCGGCCCGCGGATGACCGGCCCGCCGGTCTCGACGAGCCGGGGGTTGACGAGGTGTCCCAGATGGCGGCGGTCCTCGTCGTCGGGGCAGTCGTAGACGAACACCCTCAGCGGGACGCCGACCTGGTTGGCGGCGAGGCCGACCCCGTGGGCGGCGTACATCGTCGCGAACATGTCCTCGACGAGCCGGGCCAGCTCGCCGTCGAAGGCGGTGGCCTCCTGGCAGGGGCCGGTCAGGACGGGATCGCCGAGCAGGCGCATGGGGCGGGGGCGGCCGGAACTGCCGGGGATGGTGCGGGGGCGCATGGCCTCCAGCGTACGGTCCCGCACACACCGGATGTCGTCGCACGGGTGGCGGGGTTCGGGCCCGCGGCCGGATCTCGATAGGCTGATCCCCGACCGAAGCCCCGGCCGGTCATCGGCTGCGGAGGAGGCGTTCCACCGGCAGCCACACGGCAGGCGGGCGCCGGATGCAAGGAGGATCAAGGACGATGGCAGGCAACACGGAGCCGCTGTCGCCGCGGGCCAAGCTGGCCGTGACGGCGGGCAAGGCCGCGGCGGCGGTATCGCGCGCGGCGGGCCGCGGCAGCGGATCGGTGATCGGTGGCCGGGTGGCGCTCAAGCTCGACCCCGACCTGCTCGCGCGGCTGGCCAGGCACTTGGACGTCATCCTGGTGTCGGCGACCAACGGCAAGACCACCACGACGAGGCTGATCGCCGAGGCGCTGCGGGCCAGCGGCCCGGTGGTCTCCAACGCGCTCGGCGCCAACATGCCGGCGGGCATCACCTCCGCGCTGGCCGGCGGCTCGGACGCCAAGTACGGCGTCATCGAGGTGGACGAGAAGTACCTCGCCGGTGTGGCGCGTGATGTCACGCCGAAGGCCATAGCGCTGCTGAACCTCTCGCGCGACCAGCTCGACCGCGCCGCGGAGACCCGGATGCTCGCGGAGAAGTGGCGCGAGGGCCTGGCCGACTCCAAGGCGCTGATCGTCGCCAACGCGGACGACCCGCTGATCGTCTGGGCGGCCTCGTCGTCGGCGAACGTGGTGTGGGTCGCGGCCGGCCAGGAGTGGAAGGACGACGCCTGGTCCTGCCCGTCGTGCGGTGGTGTGATGCAGCGGCCGGGCGACGACTGGTTCTGCGGCGAGTGCGGTTTCCGCCGCCCCATGCCCAGCTGGGCGCTCTCCGGCGACCACGTCCTCGACCCGCACGGCAGCGCCTGGCCGATCAAGCTGCAGCTGCCCGGCCGCGCCAACAAGGCGAACGCCACCACCTCGGCCGCGGTCGCCGCCGCCTTCGGGGTGCCGCCGCAGGTCGCCCTGGAGCGGATGTTCTCGGTGCAGGCGGTGGCCGGCCGCTATGACGTGGTCAGCTTCATGGAGCGCGAGCTGCGGCTGCTGCTGGCGAAGAACCCGGCCGGCTGGCTGGAGACGTTCTCGCTGATCGACCCGCCGCCGACCCCGGTGATCATGTCGGTGAACGCGCGCGGCGCGGACGGCACGGACACCTCCTGGCTGTGGGACGTCGACTACACCCGGCTGGCCGGGCACCCGATCTTCGTGCTCGGCGACCGCAAGCTGGACCTGGCGGTGCGCCTGGAGGTCGCGGGTCTCGACTTCCAGGTGTGCGAGAGCCTCGACGAGGCGGTGCGGATGGCGCCGCCCGGACGGATCGAGGTCATCGCCAACTACACGGCCTTCCAGGACCTGCGCCGCCGCGTGGGCAACTGAGCGCGATGCGCGGACAAGGACGAGCGAGAATGAGTGACAACAGCCTGCGCCTGGTGTGGATCTACCCGGATCTGCTGAGCACCTACGGCGACCAGGGAAACGCCCTGGTGGTCGAGCGGCGGGCGCGCCAGCGCGGTCTGGACGTACAGCGCCTGGACGTACGGTCCGACCAGCAGATCCCCACCTCCGGTGACATCTACCTGATCGGCGGCGGTGAGGACCGGCCGCAGCGGCTGGCCTCCGAGCGGCTGATCCGCGACGGCGGTCTGTCCCGCGCGGTCTCCAACGGCGCGATCGTCTTCTCGGTGTGCGCCGGGTACCAGATCCTGGGCCATGAGTTCATCAACGACCTGGGTGAGCGGCAGCAGGGCCTGGGTCTGCTGGACGTGGTGAGCACCCGCGGCGAGGGCGAGCGCTGCGTCGGCGACGTACTGGCCGACATCGACCCGCAGTTGGGGCTGCCGCCGCTGACCGGTTTCGAGAACCACCAGGGCGTGACGCATCTGGGCAAGACCGCCCGGCCGTTCGCCAAGGTGCGGTTCGGCAAGGGCAACGGGGTCGGCGACGGCTACGAGGGCGCGTACAACGACACCGTCTTCGGCACCTACATGCACGGCCCGGTGATGGCCCGCAATCCGCACATCGCCGACCTGCTGATCAAGCTGGCGCTGGACGTCAATGCGCTCCCGCCGGTGGACGACCGCTGGTACGAGGCGCTGCGCCAGGAGCGGATCGCCGCGGCAACCCAGCCCGCTTGATCCGTTTCACCCGCTTCACCCCTTTTTCGTACGCCCGCAGTCCCGCACTGCGGGCGTACGTGTACCCGCTCGCTCCGCGCTTGTAGGGTGAGCGGGATCCAACCGGACGACGGGGTCCGGGCCCCCCGGTTGAATTGCAGAGGGTTTTTCGAGCAATGCGCATTGGTGTCCTCACCTCCGGCGGCGACTGCCCCGGACTGAATGCCGTCATCCGCTCCGTCGTCCACCGCGCCGTCGCCGACCACGGCGACGAGGTGATCGGCTTCCGCGATGGCTGGAGGGGCCTGCTGGAGGCCGACTACCGCAAGCTCGACCTCGACGCCGTCGGCGGCATCCTGGCGCGCGGCGGCACCATCCTCGGGTCGTCGCGGGTGCAGCCCGCCCATCTGCGGGACGGTGTCGAGCGGGCCCGCGGGCACGTCGCCGAGCTGGGCCTGGACGCGATCATCCCGATCGGCGGCGAGGGCACGCTCAAGGCGGCACGGCTGCTGTCGGACGCCGGGCTGCCGATCGTCGGCGTACCGAAGACCATCGACAACGACATCGCGGTCACGGATGTCACCTTCGGCTTCGACACCGCGGTGGGTGTGGCGACCGAGGCGCTGGACCGCCTCAAGACCACCGCCGAGTCGCACCAGCGGGTGATGATCGTCGAGGTGATGGGTCGGCACACCGGCTGGATCGCACTGCACTCGGGCATGGCCGCCGGTGCGCACGCGATCGTGGTGCCGGAGCGGCCCTTCGACATCGAGGAGCTCACCGCGCGGGTCTCCGCACGGTTCGAGGCCGGTAAGAAGTTCGCGATCGTGGTGGTCGCCGAGGGCGCCAAGCCGCGTGAGGGCACCATGTCCTTCGACGTCGGCGGCAAGGACATGTACGGGCACGAGCGGTTCGCCGGTGTCGCCCGGCAGCTGTCCGTGGAGCTGGAGCAGCGCCTCGGCAAGGAGGCCCGTCCGGTCATCCTCGGGCACGTCCAGCGCGGTGGTACGCCGACCGCGTACGACAGGGTGCTCGCCACCCGCTTCGGCTGGCACGCCGTCGAGGCCGCGCACCGCGGGGAGTTCGGGATGATGACCGCGCTGCGCGGTACGGACATCACGCTGGTGCCGCTGTCCGAGGCCGTGGAGACGCTCAAGACGGTGCCCGCGGAGCGCTACGACGAGGCCGAGTGCGTGCTGTGATCCAGCGGTAGTTCAGCGCGCCACGAACCGCCCCCGGCCACCGCCATGGCCGGGGGCGGTTCTACTCTTGTCGCCGGAGCATTGGTACGAATCAGGAGCGAGCGGATGGATCACAGCGGGCACGGCATGGACGGCATGAACATGGATCTGCCGCCGTTCACGCTGGGGCGGGGCCTGGAGTTCGGTGGTGATCCGTTCTTTCTCGTCGGCTGCCTGCTGGCGCTCGGGCTGTACGGCTGGGCGGTGATCCGGCTGCGGCGGCGGGGAGACGCCTGGCCGGTGGGCCGGGTCGTCGCGTGGGCGTTGGGCGTGGTCTCGGTGGCGCTGTCGATGTGCACCAAGCTCAACGACTACGGCATGGTGATGTTCAGCGTGCACATGGTGCAGCACATGATCATCAGCATGCTCTCGCCGATCCTGCTGCTCCTCGGGGCGCCGGTGACGCTGGCGCTGCGCGCCCTGCCGGCCGCCGGCCGGGGCCGCAAGGGGCCGCGGGAACTCCTGGTGTCGCTGCTGCACAGCCGCTATATGCGGATCATCACGCACCCCGCGTTCACCATCCCGCTCTTCATCGCGAGCCTCTACGCGCTGTACTTCTCGCCGCTGTTCGACTTCCTGATGGAGTCCAGGGCCGGGCACATCGGCATGATGGTGCACTTCCTCGCCGTCGGCCTGGTGTTCTTCTGGCCGATCATGGGCGTCGACCCGGGCCCGCACCGGCCGGGCTATGTGATGCGGATGCTGGAGCTGTTCGCGGGCATGCCGTTCCACGCGTTCTTCGGTATCGCGCTGATGATGGCGTCCGAGCCGATGGTCAGCACCTTCGTCCACCCGCCGGCCTCGCTGGGAATCGAGGCGCTGAGCGATCAGCAGGCCGCCGGCGGCATCGCCTGGGCGTTCAGCGAGATCCCGTCGGTCGTGGTGCTGATCGCCCTGGTCTACCAGTGGTACAAGTCCGAGGCGCGCCAGTCGCAGCGCGCGGACCGGGCCGCCGAGCGCAACGGCGACAAGGACCTGGCCGACTACAACGCCTACCTCGCCTCCCTCAACGCGCGGGGGCGGTGACCGGCGCAGGTCGACCGTCTGGCGGTACGGGCCGCGGCCGGGGACGATGGTCCCATGGCCGCGGCCCGTGGCATCTGCGGCGGCCGCTGTGAGGAGGTTGCGGGTATGCCCGGATCTGCTAGGACGATGGCCGTGATGACGGTGGGCGGGCTGGTGGTGGCCAGCGCCTACACGGTGGCGCTGGGCGCCAATGGGTGGCTCTGGTTCTCCTGGGTGGTGCTGGCGCTGGTGACGATCGGGGTCGTGGCGGCGCGGCCGGTCTGAGCGCGCGGGCGCGCGGCCCCCGCACACCGCCGGCCTCAGAAGCGGAAGACGGGCCCGGTCTCGGAGTCCATCGTGCAGGCGTTGGCGAACTCCTTGTGCCAGTCGACCGGGTTGCCCTGCCAGGTGCCCCGCGCGCTGACGGTGACCGGGTCGTAGCGCCGGTTGCAGGCGTGCGGCTCGCCGGGCAGCGCGTCGAAGTCCCCGCGCGCCCAGGTCAGCGCGTCGCACGCGGCCGCGGCGTGCGGGTGTCTGCCGTAGGTGTCCGGGCAGCCGAGCCGCACCCCGCGGATCCAGGTGTTGCGGTCCCCGGAGACGGTCAGCAGCAGGCCCTGGTCGGCGGGCGGCTGTGGCTCGGCGGCGCCGGCCGGGGCCGGCAGGAAGGTGCCGACCAGCGCCGCGGACACGGTGGCGAGTACGGCGGTGGGCCTGGCGGCACGGGCGGATCGGTGGCGGCGCACGGGCATCGGTGTCTCCTCGGAACGCTCGGTGCGTTCAGGGCACCTCGCCGGACGCCGCTCCGCAAGCGGCCACGCCGCGAGGTCGCCCGTACGGGCCCGCCGCCCGAACAGGGTGGCCGACGGCGAAGGAGGCGGCTCCGCCGTCGGCCACCGGACCGGGGTCAGCCCACGCGCTCGATCCGAGCGCGACGGATCAGGAACTTCCCCTCCTCACGTACCTGCTCGAATGCCGCGTTGTTGAGCAGTACGCAGCTGCCGGACGTCGAGGTCACGGACACGGTGGTGGACTTGTTGTTGTCCAGGTTGGTCACCTTCAGTTCGGTCCCGGCGGGGAACCGGTCGCTGGAGGCCGCCGGTGCGCCGCCCTCGCCGGAGAGGGTCACCGTCGAGCCGGGGCAGACGACGTCGCCGTCCTCGGCGGGCGGCTCGGCGGAGGCGGGCGGGTCGTCCGCTGCGGGAGGTTCGGCGGACGCGGGCGGCTGCGCGGACGCGGGCGGGGCACCGGCGGGTGGCTCCTCGGCCGCCGGTGGGGAGCCCGCGGCCGTACCCCCGTCCGCTTCCCCGCTGCAGCCGGCGGCCCGCTGCTTGGCCTGGATCTCCTTGATCACGGCCTGCCGGTTGGCGATCCGTGCCGCCGACTGGGCGTCGGGACGGGCCTGCTGATCGGCGATGAACTTCTGGTTGTTGCTCAGGGCGGTGGCCAGTCCGTCGCATGCCGCCGATGCCTGGCTGGTACCCGTCGTCACGATGGCGATGCCGCCGACCAGCGCCGCGGCGCTGACGCCGACGACGATTTTCTGACGACGCGTCACTCTTCTCTTTCGGGACACGTATGACTCCTGTCCTGGGTCTGGGAACCCGGGTCTCAGGCTCGGTTGCCGACCAGTACGGGGCGTCGGCGGGGCCTCGTTCAGGGGGAGGGCAAAGTTGTCCGCGGATGCCAAAGCGGTGGCGGGGGGGGCGGCGGCCGGACGGTGGTCGGGGCCGCAGCGCTGCGGCGGCGAACCGGCCCGGCGGTGTTACCACCGACGGCGGTTGCCCATACACTCACTGCCCATCCGGGAGCCCCCGTGACCTGGAACGACGCAGCCGCCGAGACGATCCGACGGAAGAGGGAGCCGCCCTGTGCTCTACCAGGTGCTGAAGTACCTCCTGCTGGGGCCCTTACTGCGGCTGGTGTTCCGGCCGCGGGTCGAGGGGATCGAGCACGTACCGGACGAGGGCGCGGCGATCATCGCGGGCAACCACCTCTCGTTCGCGGATCACTTCGTGATGCCGGCGATCGTGCCGCGCCGGGTGACGTTCCTGGCCAAGGCCGAGTACTTCACCGGGCCCGGTCTGAAGGGGCGGCTGACCGCGGCGTTCTTCCGCGGCGTGGGGCAGATCCCGGTGGACCGCTCCGGCGGCCGCGCCTCGCAGGCCGCGATCTCCTCCGGGCTCGCCGTACTGCGCAAGGGCCGCCTCCTGGGCATCTACCCGGAGGGCACCCGCTCGCACGACGGCCGGCTCTACAAGGGGCGTACCGGCGTCGCCTCGATGGCCATCCAGGCGGGGGTGCCGGTGGTGCCGTGCGCGATGATCGGCACGTTCGAGGCGCAGCCGACGGGCCGGCGGCTGCCGCGCG
This sequence comes from Streptomyces sp. NPDC002446, assembly GCF_053595675.1. NCBI lineage: Bacteria > Bacillati > Actinomycetota > Actinomycetes > Kitasatosporales > Streptomycetaceae > Streptomyces > Streptomyces sp. NPDC002446. The sequence goes on from NZ_JBSFYC010000097.1 coordinate 12,458, forward strand.
CCATGCGGATCACCATCCGCTTCGGCGCGCCGCTGGACTTCTCGCGGTATGCGGGGATGGCGGACGAGCGCACCGCGCTGCGCGCCGTCACCGACGAGATCATGTACGCGATCCTCACGCTGTCCGGCCAGGAGTACGTCGACACGTACGCGGGCGAGGCCAAGGCCGAGGCCCAGGCGCAGGCACGCGCCAACGGGCGGCGCGGGCACGGGCACGGCGGCGGGCAGGCGGGATAGCCGGGACGGACGGGCAGGCCATTGCGGGGCGGTCGCGGCATCGTCTTCCGCCGTCGGCGAACCGTACTGCGGACGCCTCCTGACGCTCCGTAGGGTCTGGTCCATGACGACATCGGGCAGCGCCGTGGTGATCGGGGCGAGCGGACAGATCGGGCGGGCGGCGGTGCGGGCGCTGGCGCGGGACGGCTGGGAGGTGCGGGCCGCGTCCCGGCGCGGCGGACGGGACGCCTCCTGGCCAGGGGAGGTCCGTGCGGTGGCCGTGGACCGGGAGGACGAGGCGGCGCTGGCCGGGCTGATCGGTGAGGGGTGCGACGTACTGCTGGACTGTGTGGCGTACGGCGCCGCACACGCCCGGCAGTTGACCGCGTCGGCGGACCGGATCGGCTCGGCCGTGGTGATCTCCAGCGGCGCGGTCTACGAGGACGACCGGGGGCGGAGCTTCGCGACGCAGGACGAGCCGGACGGCTTTCCGGTGTATCCGCTGCCGGTCCCGGAGTCCCAGCGGACCGTACCGCCCGGTGAGGAGGACTACGGCGCGGGCAAGGCCGCCCTGGAGCAGGCGCTGCTGGCCGCGGGCGAGCGGCTGCCGGTGACGCTGCTGCGCGCCGGCGCGATCCACGGCCCCCACAGCCCCCTCCCCCGTGAGCTGTACTTCGTCAAGCGGGTGCTGGACGGCCGCCGGGTGCGGGTGCTGGCGTACGGCGGGCGCAGCCGCTTCCACCCGGTGCACGTGGACAACCTGGCGGAGCTGATCCGGCTGGCGGCCCGCCGGCCCGGGTCGCGGGTGCTCAACGCGGGTGATCCGCAGGCACCGACGGTGGCGGAGATCTCCCGTGCCGTGGACGCCGCGATGGGGGCGCCGGCCGCCGAGATCGTGACGGTGGAGGGCGCCCCGCCGTCGCCCGCCGTCGGCGAGACACCCTGGTCGATCCCGCACCCGGTGGTCTTCGACCTGTCCGCCGCGGAGCGGGAGTTGGGCTATCGCGCGGTGACGACGTACGAGGACTCCCTGCCGGGGACGGTGGCCTGGCTGGCGGACCGGGTCAGGGACCGGGACTGGCAGGAGGTGTTCCCGATGATGGCCGCCCACTCTCCGGACGAGCAGCTGTTCGGGTATGCGGCGGAGGACCGCTGGCTGGCGGGGCGGGCGTAGGGCGGCGCGGGTGGCCGCCGCCACTGCGCGCGGCACCCGAAATTGGTGTGCGGTTCGGGCCTGGCGTTGGCAGGCTGTGGTCATGAACTCCCAGCTCAACGAGGCCCCGGCCGCCATGAGGAGGCCGCTGTGACGGACTGGATCAGCACGCCCGTCGAACCGGGCATGCTGCGCGGCGCCCTCGATGTGGAGCGCACCGCGCAGGGTGTGCTGCCGCATCGGCTCCCCGCCCGGGCCCGCGCCCAGTGCGCCGACGGGCAGCTGGCCGTGGCGGAGGCCCAGCCCTCCGGCGTACGGCTCGCGTTCCGTACCCGGGCCACCGCCGTGGAGCTGGACACGCTCCGCACCAAGATGGCCTACGAGGGCGCCCCGCCGCGCCCTGACGGCGTGTACGACCTGCTCGTCGACGGCCGGCTGGCCGGGCAGGCCGGTGTGACCGGCGGCAACGTCCTGATGGTGGACATGGCCACGGGGTCCGCAAAGACCCGGCCAGGACCGGTCGGCACGGTCCGCTTCGCCGGGCTGCCCGACCGGCTGAAGGACGTCGAGATCTGGCTGCCCCACAACGAGATGACCCAGCTGGTCGCCCTGCGCACCGACGCTCCCGTCGAGGCCGTGCCGGACCGCGGCCGCAGGGTGTGGCTGCACCACGGCAGTTCCATCAGCCACGGCTCGGACGCCGCGAGTCCCACCACGACCTGGCCGGCGCTGGCCGCCTCGCTCGGCGGCGTCGAGCTGGTCAACCTGGGGTTCGGGGGCGGCGCACTGCTCGACCCGTTCACCGCGCGCGCCCTGCGGGACACCCCCGCGGACCTGATCAGCGTCAAGATCGGCATCAATCTGGTCAACACCGACCTGATGCGGCTGCGGGCCTTCGGCCCCGCGGTGCACGGCTGCCTCGACACCATCCGCGAGGGGCATCCCCGCACTCCGCTGCTGGTCGTCTCGCCGGTCCTGTGCCCCATCCACGAGGACACCCCGGGCCCGACGGCGCCGGACTTCGGCGGCCTGAAGGACGGCAGGCTCCGGTTCGTGGCCGCGGGCGACCCCGTGGAGCGGGCCGGCGGCAAGCTGACGCTCAACGTCGTCCGGGCCGAGCTGGCGCGCCTGGTGGAGCAGCGGTCGTCCGACGACCCCCACCTCCACTACGTCGACGGCCGCGACCTGTACGGCGAAGCGGACTTCGCCGAACTCCCGCTGCCGGACGGACTCCACCCGGACGCCGCAGGTCAGCGCCGTATCGGTGAGCGCTTCGCCGAGCGGGTCTTCGGCGCCGGCGGCCCGTTCGGCGACGGCGCGCAGCGCGCGGGCCGACGATGAGCGCCAGGCTGCGCGGGATGGCGCAGGAGACGGAGCGGATCGTCGCGGCGGGTGCGTATCGCGCGCCGGGCGGTCGGCTGGTGGAGATCGCGGCGGCGGTGGAACGGGCGCGGGCGGGGACCCGGATGTACGGGCCGGAGCCGGTCCCGGTCGGGCGGCCGGTTCCGGAGCCGGGCGCGACGGTGTTCGAGGTGACGGGGGAGGGCAGTCTCACGGCCGGCCGGCGGCTGGCCGCGGCGGGCGGCGGTCCGCTTGCCGTACTGAACTTCGCCTCGGCGCGCAATCCCGGCGGCGGGTATCTCAACGGCGCACAGGCCCAGGAGGAGGCGCTGTGCCGCGGGTCGGCGCTCTACACCTGTGTGCGCGAGGCGCCGGAGTTCTATGCGGCGCACCGTGCGGAGCCCAGTCCGTTCTACAGCGACCGGGTGATCCTCTCCCCCGGCGTGCCGGTGTTCCGGGACGACCGCGGCACGCTGCTCGATGTGCCGTACGAGGCGGGGTTCTTGACGGCCGCGGCGCCCAACGCGGGAGTGATCGCACGCCAGCGGCCGGGTGAGGCGGCGCGGGTACCGGCGGCGCTGACGGCGCGGGCCGAGCGGGTGCTGGAGGTCGCGGCGGCCGGCGGACACCGTCAACTGGTGCTCGGCGCCTGGGGCTGCGGGGTCTTCCGCAATGAACCGGCCGATGTGGCCGGGGCGTTCGCCGCCGCGCTGCTGGGCGGGGGCCGTTTCGCGGGCTGGTTCGACCGGATCGTGTTCGCGGTGCTGGACCGGCGGGCGGACTCCCCCACCAGGGCCGCCTTCGCGGAGGTCTTCGGGGGGTGAGGCACGGCAGCGGCAGGCGGCCGGGCGGGCGTGAAGAAGGGCGGCCAGGAGGAGACTCCCGGCCGCCCTTCTATGTGCGGCCGCTGCGTGGGCTACGGGCCTAGCGGGCGGCCGGAAGGTCCGCGGCGGCCTTGGCGGACGCCTTGGCCTTCGACGTGCCCGGCTCCGGCGTGGCGTGCGGGGCGCACGTCACGTCCTTGGCGTCGGTCTTCCCCTTCAGGAAGTACGCGTCGACCCGGTCGTTGATGCAGGGGTTGACCTCGCCGGTGACACCGTGCGATCCGGCGTCCCGCTCGGTGATCAGCCGCGAGCCGGCGAGCCGCTTGTGCAGTTCGACGGCGCCGCCGTACGGCGTGGCCGCGTCGCGCTCGCTCTGCACGATGAGCACGCTCGGCAGGCCCTTGCCGGTCCGGACCTCGACCGGTCGCTGCTGCTTGACCGGCCAGGTGGCGCAGGGCAGGTTCATCCAGGCGTTGGACCAGGTCATGAACGGTGCCTGCTGGTGGATGCGGGTGTTGTCGCGGTCCCACTTGTTCCAGCTGGTGGGCCACTTGGTGTCGGTGCACTCGACGGCCGTGTAGACGGCGTTGCCGTTCTCCGAGGCGATGTTGCCGGCGGTGTCCTTGAGGTCCGGCCCGGCGTTCTCCACCAGCGGCTTGCTGTCACCGGAGCGGTAGGCGCTCCAGACCTCGGCGACGGTGGCCCACATGTCGTCGTAGTACGGCGCGTTCTGGAAGAAGCCGGTCAGCTCGGCGGGGCCGACGACACCGCCGATGGGCTTCTTCTTGGCGGTCGCCCGCAGCTTCTCCCAGGCCGCCTGGACCTTCTCGGGGGTCTTGCCGATGTGGTACGCCGCGTCGTGCTTGGCGACCCACTTCTTCCAGTCGCCCCAGCGGGTCTCGAAGGCGATGTCCTGGTCGAGGTTGGCCTGGTACCAGATCTTCTGGCGGGACGGGTCGACGACGCTGTCGACGAGCATCCGGCGGACGTGGTCCGGGAAGAGCGTCGCGTAGACGGCGCCGAGGTAGGTGCCGTAGGAGACGCCCAGGTAGTTGAGCTTCTTCTCACCGAGCGCGGCGCGGATCACGTCCAGGTCGCGGGCGGTGTTGGCGGTCGTCATGTACGGCAGGAGGTCGCCGCTGCGCTCGGCGCAGCCCTGCGCGTACTCCTTGGCGAGCTTGCGCTGGGCGCGCTTGTCGGCCTCGCTGTCCGGTACCGGGTCGGCCTTGGGGGCCTTGACGAACTCCTGCGGGTCCATGCAGGAGATGGGGGCGGAGTGGCCCACGCCGCGGGGGTCGAAGCCGACGAAGTCGTACGCCTTGGCGACCTTGGCCCACAGCGGGTTCTTGGTGGTGATGCGGGTCGGGAACCTCATGCCCGAACCGCCGGGCCCGCCGGGGTTGTAGAGGAGGGAGCCCTGTCGCTCCTTCTTGCCGCCGGTGCTGACGGCCCGGTCGACGGCGATCTTGATGGTGCGGCCGTCGGGCCGGGCGTAGTCGACCGGGACGGTGACATAGCCGCACTGGACGGGCGGCTTGAAGCCCCAGTCCGCGGGGCAGTCCTGCCAGTCGATGCCCTTCTTGGCCGCGCGTGCGGCGGCGGTCTGGACGCCGCGCGCTTCGGCCTTTCCGGTCTTGTGCTGCTCGCCCGCGCTGGCGGGTGTGGCGGCTATCGCTCCGGTGAGGAGCGCGCCGGTCACCAGGGTGCCGGCGGCGCCGAGCGCTGCTTTTCTTCTCACGTGGTGGTTTCCCCCTGCTCGGTGCGCCGCTTGTGGCGGCGTTGATCACAGGCCTACGGAGGGATCCTGTCGTCTGGCAGCCCTTCCTGAACAGCCTTGACCGGCAATTCTTTACCAACCCGTAGGTTTTTGGTGTCTTCGGGGGATGGCAGGAGGAACGGCCGGACATCGCGGTGGAACCACATCATTTCGGCCAAGACGAGAGGGTGGCGGTGCGCGGGTCCGGTGCATCGCACACCGCATCGGCGGGAGCCTCAACCCGGTCCGGACTCCGGCAAGTTGGCGAGGAACGGATGAGGTCGGCAGCGGTGCCGGACGGCCCGGTCGCGGCCGGTTCCCGGCAGGGCGGGGCCCGGCGCGATGGCCGCCGGAGGGCCATGGAGGGGCGAGAACACGTCAATTGCCACAGACCTGCCCAGGAGGCATGTGCCCCTCGCCCACCTTCAGTAACCTTCCGTGAAGGCTCTCCCACGCGCTGCCACAGCGGGAGGGCTTCGGCGTTTTCGCCCCTGCCCGCCCCGTCCAGTCACCGCGAAGGAGTCACGAAGTGCCGGGTATCGACCAGGTGTTGTCCCAGGCGATGGGAATCCCGGGCGTGCTGGGCGCCGGGCTGATCGACTGGACCAGTGGTCTGACACTCGGTACGGCCGGCCGGGCACCGCACGGCGACCACGACGCGGCCGCGGCGGACACCGCCGACGTCGTCCAGGCCGTGGCCCGCAACGCCACCTTCGACACGGCCGGCGAGGCCGTCCCGGCCCTGGAGGACCTCATCATCACGGCCGCCGACAGCTACCACCTGATCCGTTTCGTGCACACCGCCTTCGACAGCCAGACCTATCTCTACCTCTGGCTGGACCGTACGCAGGCCAATCTCGCCGTCGCCCGGCTGCGCCTGCGCGAGCTTGCGGCGCAGCTGGTCCCGTCCTGACGCCGCGGCTCCGCCCCACCGCACGAACCTGAGGGAACCAGCCATGGGCCTGCCCATATCTCCGCGCCCGCCCGCACCGGACGGGCTGCTCGACCGGTTCGCCGCCGATCGCGTCACCGGTGTCCTGCGTGGCCCGCACGGCTCGGTCTACCTCCTCGACGGCGCGGTCTACTGCGTCGAGGGCGCCGCCGCACCCGGGCTCGACGTACGGCTCAGCGCGGCCGGCAAGGTGCCGGAGCAGGGCTGGCGGTACGCCGCCGACACGGCCGGACCGCAGCACCGCGGCGGCCAGTTCCTGGTCAGCGAGGGCTGGCTGACGCAGAGCGAACTGGAGATCTGCCATCTCGCGGCCCTGCTCGACGCCGCCTTCTTCGCCCTGCCGCTGCCGCCCGAGGCGACCTCCTTCACGCCCGGGACCGCCCACTGGCTGGGTGTCGTACGCCGGATCAGCGCCGGTGCCCTCCAGCAGGCGACGGCCCGCCGTCGCGCACTGCTGGACCGGCTGCACCCCTGGGCGGCGGCCGACACCTGCCCCGTCGTTCCCGTACGCCCCCACGACGAGGCCCGCACCACGCTGCGGCAGCGGCGGCTGCTGGATCGTGCCGACGGCCGGCACACACCGTACGAACTCGCCCGCGCACTGGGCCAGTCCGCGTTTGTGACGCTGCTCGACATCCGCCGCCTGGCCGCGGCCGGTCTCATACGTCTGCCGTCGCCGACCGCGCTCCCCCGGCGGCGGCCCGGCGCCTGCCTGGACGGGCAGCCCCCAGCCGCCGAGGGGCGCGACACCCCGACCTGGCAACTACCGGTACCGGAAATCCTCGACACCGCCGATCCGGATATTGCCCTCCTTGTCCGACTGCGTACGGCGCTGGAGGAAAACCTGTGAACCCTTGCGCTCGAAGACCGTGCACGGCATGAGGCGCGCCCTCAGAAGGCTGGCCGCGAAAAGGAGACTGATGACGATCGAACCCCGGATACGGGATGAACTACTGACGCTGCGGGACCAGGTGCGGCACTTCCAGGGCGGAATGGTGGCCAGCGTGGACGGCATGGTCATCGCCCATGACCTCGCGGACATCGAACCGGACGGCCTGGCCGCGCTCACCGCCGCGGCCATCGGGGTCGCCAAGCGCCTTACCGAGGCGACCGGGCAGGGGACGTTCGAGGAGTCCCTGACGCGCGGCGCCGACGGCTATATCGCGGCCTACTCGGCCGGCCGCCGTGCCGTGCTGACGGCCGTGGCCAGCCCGGACACCAACGTGGGGCGCCTCCATCTGCAGGCGCGGCGGGCCGCCGAACGCATCGGCGCCCTGGTCGACTCGGCACCGCGCCAGCAGTAGCGCCCCCGGACCCCTTACCTCCACCAGCAACACCTGCAAAGAATCGAAAGGTCTGAACTCTCATGGCTCACATGGAATCCGCCCTCGCCGACGCGATGTCGACCATCGAAGGCGCGATAGGCGTCGCCCTGGTCGACTACACCAGCGGCATGGCGCTGGCCACCCTCGGCGACAACCAGACCCTGGACCTCAACATCGCCGCGGCCGGCAACACCGATGTCGTCCGGGCGAAGATGCGCACCATGGAGATGCTGGAGCTCCAGGGCGCCATCGAGGACATGCTCATCACCCTGACCTCCCAGTACCACATCATCCGTCCGGTCACGGGCAAGGGAGCCAGCGGCCTCTTCCTCTACCTGGTGCTGGACCGCAAGCGCGCCAATCTCGCGCTGGCCCGCCACCGCCTCGCCCGGCTGGAGGCCGACCTGGAGGTGTGAGGCTCACCATGCGGCGCTGCGGGCGGCCTCGTCCAGCAGGCGCCGCAGCCGCAGCGCGTCCGGGGCGAGGGCCGTGGCCAGCGCCGCGGGGCCGGTGAGCGGTGCCAGGACGCCCTGGCCCGCACCCTCGGCGGACCGCCCGCCCGCCGCTGCCCCCAGCAGCCGCACCTCGGGCGGTTGTGCCCCGGAGGCCGGGCCGGGCTCCGGACCCACCATCAGGAGCTGGCCCACGGCCCGGTGGCCGTCCAGGACGGCCGAGGTGTCCCAGCCGGGGACCCCGGGCCCGTAGGCGGTCTCCTGGTCGAGCAGGGTACGGCCGGCGCGGCGGACGGTGAGCCGGCTGCGCAGCGCCCCGGTCTCCTCGCCGCTGCGCCCCAGGACCTGCTCCTCGCGGAGCACCAGGCGTGCGGTGGGGGCCAGTTCGACGGTCGTGGTCATCCGCAGATCGCTGCCCGCGGCGGAGATCAGCGGCTCGGGCAGCCAGTCGAGGCGTGCGCCGTCGCCGACCGTCAGCCGCACGTCGTAGGTGGCGGGCTCGGCGGTGCGGCCGGGCAGTGCGACGGTCGCCGCGGCGGCCGTGATGTGCAGTGCGCTGCCGGCCTCGGCGGTCGCCTCGATGCGCAGCCGGTCGCCGCCGAGCGGGGCGCTCATGGCGCCGACGATGCAGACCCGGGCCTGGTCGCCGGGCCCGCGGATGCGGCGCAGCGCGAGCGGGCCGTCGCCGTCGAGGACCGGCAGCCGGGTGGTGCCCGGCCCGCTCCCGGCCGCTCCCCCGCCGTCAGCCCGCGCGACGATGCGGGCGGTGGCACGGAGACCGGCGGCCGGGGGCACGGCGGCCTGCGGCAAAGCCGTCTGCGGCGGGAGCGCGAGGGTCATGCCGGGCCCGCGGTCCAGTCCGCCAGCCGGGCGCGGACCCAGTCCGCCACGGGCTTGACGCCGTTCTCCGACTTCAGCGCGGTGAAGGCGACGGGCAGTTCGCCGCGCTGGGCCTTGGCGTCGCGGGCCATGCCGTCCAGGTCGACGCCGACGTAGGGCGCGAGGTCGGTCTTGTTGATCACGAGGAGGTCGGCGGTGGTGACGCCGGGGCCGCCCTTGCGGGGGATGTCGTCGCCGCCGGCCACGTCGATGACGAAGATCTGGGCGTCGACCAGGCCCTTGGAGAAGGTGGCGGTGAGGTTGTCGCCACCGGACTCGACCAGGACGAGGTCGAGCGGGCCGACTGCGTCCTCCAGGTCCTCGACCGCCTCCAGGTTGGCGGAGATGTCGTCGCGGATGGCGGTGTGCGGACAGGCGCCGGTCTCGACGGCGGTGATCCGCTCGGCGGGCAGGACGGCCTCGCGGAGCAGGAACTCGGCGTCCTCGCGGGTGTAGATGTCGTTGGTGACCACGGCGATGGACAGCTCGTCGCGCAGCGCGCGGCACAGGGCGGCGACGGTGGCGGTCTTGCCGGTGCCGACCGGGCCGCCCAGACCGATGCGCAGGGCGCGGCGGACCCCGTCGGCGCGCAGGGGCGCGGCGGCGCTGTAGGTGTACCGCTCGGGGAAGGTGTCCTTGTGGTCGAGGTGCATACGGGCTCCGGGTCTCGGCGGGGTGGGGGCTTCGGGTTCGTGCGGTCTGGGGTCCGGCGTTCAGGAGGCGAAGAGGCGTACCGGCCAGGCGGCGTGCTGCTGGGCGGTGATGTCCAGCAGTGGGGCGGACGCGGCCGGCAGCGCGTCGACCCCTTCGGCCGGCACGCGCAGTGCCGCCTCGGCCGCCTGCTCTGCGACCTGGTCGAGGTCGGCGGCGAGCCGGGCGAGGACGGCGGTGGCGTCGAACGGGTCGAGGCTCAGCAGACGGACGGCGGCGGTGGCCGGGCCGCTGACGTTCTCGTACGCCACCGCATACGCGGCGTCCAGCGGCGCCAGCCCCGCCGACCGCGCGGCCAGCCCCA
>NZ_JBSFYC010000098.1:0-21799 GCF_053595675.1 Streptomyces sp. NPDC002446
CCAGGGTCTCGATCAGGACGGCGGTCTGCACGGTCATGTGCAGCGAGCCGGTGATGCGGGCGCCGGCCAGCGGCTGGGCTGCGGCGTACTCCTTGCGGATCGCCATCAGGCCGGGCATCTCGTGCTCGGCGAGGGTGATCTCCTTGCGGCCGAAGGCGGCGAGGGAAAGGTCGGCGACCTTGAAGTCCTGGCCGGTGGCTGCTGTCGTCATGCGGGCTGCTCCTCGAGCGTCGAGGTGGATGGGCTGGCAGTCTGCGGCGCGGGCCGGGGCCCAGCTTGAGCTGGGGGAAGAGCGTACGCGGAGGCGGACACACCTCTCCCCTGGCCGCAGCGCAGTCCGTCGGAGGCCCTCTCTCCCTCGGCCGGTCCGCGGTGCGGGCCGCCCGACCGCCATCAGCAGCGACGTCTGGCACTGGTCACGAATCTACACCGATCGGCGCAGTGAGCCCCAGTCCGGATAGGCCGATCCCGTGCGGTCCCGGCCAGACCGGGGTGGTGTGGCGGGCCGGTGGCGGCCGGGCGGGCGGCCTGTGACGGGCCGGTCCGGGGGTACGGATTCGGTCACTGCGCTGGGCGTCAGAGGCGGGGTGGCGAGCTTGGAGGCCGGGGGGCCGTCCACCGTGATCTGCGGTGCCGCAGGGCTATGCCCGGGCCGGGGCGTCATGCAGGATGCCTGGAGCGCGCGCACCGGAACTGCCGTACGACCGCGCGCAGATGCGTAAGGAGAACGACGTGACCACCAGTCCAGCCGAGGCCCCCCGGGGCGCGGGGAGGGGCGGGCAGGGGCTGAAGCTGCTCGCAGTGACCGCCTGTCCGACCGGTATCGCCCACACCTATATGGCCGCGGAGAAGCTGGCCCGGGCTGCCGAGGCGCTCGGCCACGAGATCAAGGTGGAGACGCAGGGTTCCATCGGGGCTGAGAACGTACTGTCTGACAACGATGTCAGAGACGCGGACGGGATCATCATCGCCGCGGACAAGGACGTCGACCGCAGCCGGTTCGTCGGCAAGAAGGTGCTGGCGGTCGGGGTGGCCGAGGGCATTCACCGGCCCGAGGAGCTGATCGAGCGGGTGCGGAGCGCGCCGGTCCATGAGGGCGGGAGCAGCGGCGGGTCCGGCGGTGGGGCGGCCGCGGCCCAGGGTGGCGGCAAGCAGCGCGGCGTCACCTACAAGGCGCTGATGAACGGGGTCAGCTACATGATCCCGTTCGTGGTGGTCGGCGGGCTGCTGATCGCCGTCTCGCTCGCGCTGGGCGGGCATCCGCAGGCCGATGGCGGGCTGGTGATCCCGGACGGGTCGTTCTGGAAGCACGTCAACGATGTCGGGGTCATCGGCTTCACGCTGATGGTGCCGATCCTGTCCGGCTATATCGCGTACGCGATCGGCGACCGGCCGGCGCTGGTGCCGGGCATGATCGGCGGCTGGATCGCCAATACGGGCGCGCTGTACGACTCCAGGGCGGGCGCGGGGTTCATCGGCGCGATCGTCACGGGCTTCCTGGCCGGCTATCTGGTGCAGTGGATCAAGAAGGTCAGGGTTCCCCGGTTCGTCCAGCCGATCATGCCGATCATCGTGATCCCGATCGTGGCGACGACGGCGCTCGGGCTGTTCTTCATCTACGTCATCGGCAAGCCCGTCTCGTGGGTGTTCACGCACCTCACCGGCTGGCTGGGCGGGATGACGGGGTCGAGCGCGGTGCTGCTCGGCGCGATCCTCGGGCTGATGATCGCGTTCGATATGGGCGGCCCGGTCAACAAGACCGCGTTCCTGTTCGGTGCGGGGCTGATCGCGTCCGGTAACCAGACGGTGATGGGCATGTGTGCCGCGGCGATCCCCGTCATGCCGCTGGGGCAGGGGCTGGCGACGCTGATCCGCCGGCGCCTGTACTCCGAGCAGGAGCGGGAGACGGGCATGGCGGCGCTGTTCATGGGGCTCTTCGGGATCTCCGAGGGCGCGATCCCGTTCGCCGCGGCGCGGCCCGCGCAGGTCATACCAGCGAACATGCTCGGCGGCGCGGTGGCCGGTGCGCTCGCCGGGCTGGCCGGGGTGACGGACGCGGTGCCGCACGGCGGGCCGATCGTGGCGGTGCTGGGTGCGGTCGGCGGGGTGCCGATGTTCTTCCTCGCCGTGGTGGCCGGGGCCGTGGTGACGGCGCTGACGACGGTGGCGCTGGTGGACGTCGCGGAGCGGAGGAAGGGCGGGGGCGGGGTGGCCGGGGCTGGTGCGGGTGGCGTTGTTGGCGCTGGTGGTGGTGTCAGTGCGGCTCCGGGGGGCGGGGAGACGGTGGGTGCCGGGGTGAGGGGCGGAGGCGGATCCCGTACTGGTGGGGCGGATTCCCGTACGGCTGCAGGGGGTGCCCGTACGGCCGCAGGGGATGCTCGTACGGCTGCGGCGCCGGTTCCGGCTCGCGTGCCAGTCGGCGTCGAGGACGGCCGGGGGCGCGCTGCTGGTGGCACGGCCGATGATGACGCCGATGTCGTCGATGTCGTCGATGTCGTCGATGTGGTGGATGTGGTGGATGTGGTCGCCGGTGCGACCGCCACCGTGGTGCTCTCCGGCTATCTCACCGAGCAGACCGTCAAGACGCAGCTCGTCGCCGGGGAGAAGGAAGCGGCGATCCGGGAGATGGCCGAGCTGGCGGCCGGTACCGGCAAGGTGGCGGACGTGGCCGAGCTGGTCCGGGTGGCGCTGGCGCGGGAGGCGCAGGGCACCACCGGGCTGGGTGAGGAGATCGCCATTCCGCATGCCAAGACGGATGCGGTGACGGCTCCGGTCGTCGGCTTCGCGCGGTCCGCGGACGGTATCGACTGGGGTTCGCTGGACGGGTCGCTCGCCAAGCTGGTCTTCATGATCGCGGTGCCCGAGGCGGCGGCCGGGGATGAGCATCTGCGCATCCTGGCGCTGCTGTCCCGGAAGCTGATGGACGGCGACTTCCGGGCCCGGCTGCAGGACGCGCAGGACGAGGCGGCGATTCTGCGCGTTCTCGGGGAGATCCAGTAGGGCGGGGGCGAACAGATCCCGTAGGGGATGCGAGGGCCCCCTGCGGGGCCACAACGTGGCGGTCCCGGGGTGGTATTCCCCGGTCGGGGACCTGGGGCGGAGGCTCCACGCGGCGTAAGCGCCGTCACAGGGAAAGACCCCCGCGCTCCTCCTGAGTGCGGGGGCCTTGCCGTGTTCTGTGTGGCCTGTGCGGGCCTGTGTGGCCGCGTGGCTTGCATGGCCGCGGGCCCGCCGGGCTCAACGGCCGGGCAAGTGCGCCGGGCTCGGCAGCCCCACAGGCCCGAGAGGTTCAGCGGCCGACCAGGCTCCCCGAGTTCGGCGGCCCAGCACGCCCGAGGACCCAGCAGCCCCACAAGCCCGAACGGCTCCGCGACCGACCAGGCCCACCGACCTCAGAGGCCCAGCCAACCCGGCCCACAGCCTCAGCGGCCCCGGCGGACCCGCCAGGCTCACTGACCCCCAGGCGTCTTCGTCGGGTCGGTGGCTGCGGTGTCTGCGGTGGCTGCGGACTCGTTGTAGATGTCCGGCTCCAGGTAGATGACGCGGGCGATCGGGACGGCCTCGCGGATGCGGGCCTCGGCGGCGTTGATGGCCTGGGCGACCTGGGCGGCGGTGTCGTCGTTGCGGACCGCGATCTTGGCGGCGACCAGCAGTTCCTCGGGGCCGAGGTGGAGCGTGCGCATGTGGATGACGCGGGTGACGACCTCGCCGTCGACGACCGCCTCGCGGATCTTGGCGACCTGCTCGGGGCCGGCCGCCTCGCCGAGCAGCAGCGACTTGGTCTCGGCGGCCAGGACCAGCGCGATCAGGACCAGCAGCGCGCCGATGCACATGGTGCCGATGCCGTCCCAGACGCCGTTGCCGGTGGCCAGGGTGAGGCCGACGCCGCCCAGCGCGAGGACCAGGCCGACCAGCGCGCCGAAGTCCTCCAGGAGGACGACCGGCAGCTCGGGGGCCTTGGCGCGGCGGACGAACTGGGTCCAGGTCTGCTTGCCGCGCAGCTCGTTGGACTCCTTGATGGCCGTACGGAAGGAGAAGCTCTCGGCGATGATCGCGAAGACCAGTACGCCGACCGGCCAGAACCAGTTGTCCAGCTCGTGCGGGTCGTGGATCTTCTCGTAGCCCTCGTAGAGGGCGAAGACGCCGCCGATGGTGAACAGGACGATGGAGACCAGGAAGCCGTAGATGTAGCGTTCGCGGCCGTAGCCGAAGGGGTGCTCGGCGGTGGCCGCGCGCTTGGCCTTCTTGCCGCCGAGCAGCAGCAGGCCCTGGTTGCCGGAGTCCGCGACGGAGTGCACGCCTTCGGCCAGCATCGAGGACGAGCCGCTGAAGGCGAAGGCCACGAACTTCGCTGCGGCGATCGCCAGGTTGGCGGCCAGCGCCGCAACGATCGCCTTTGTCCCGCCTGATGCGCTCATAGGTGCCGCATGTCCCTTCCGTCGACGGAGCTCGGCTGCTTTACCGCCCCTTTAATTACCGTGCGGCGGTCATTGTTGCAGCCCTGCGCCCGGCGGCCGCCATGAGGCCAGCCGCCGGACGGTTTTGCACCGCTCGTCCCCGCGTTCCTGCGGCGCGGCGCCGCCTACGCCACGACCGTCGCGCGGAAGAGCGTGCCCTCCCCCGCGAGCGTGAGCCGCTCGCCGGCCGGTACGAACGCGGACTCGCCGGGGGCCAGGGTCAGCTCGGCGTCGGCGTCCCCGTCGGCGCCGCGCAGCTCGACGGTGCCGGCCGTGCAGAGCAGGATCTGCGGCGTACGGGAGTGCAGCGGGCGCGGTGCGGCGCCGGGGGCCAGGACGAAGCGGGAGAGCCGGAACTCGTCGATGGGGGTCTCGTAGGTCTCCTCGCCGTCGACCGCCTCGGGCCGCAGCACGCCCGGGTCGCCCGCCTCGAAGCGCACCACCCGCAGGAGTTCGGGGACGTCCACGTGCTTGGGGGTCAGGCCGCAGCGCAGCACGTTGTCGGAGTTGGCCATCAGCTCCACGCCGAGGCCGCTCAGGTAGGCGTGCGGGATGCCGGCGCCGAGGAACAGCGCCTCTCCGGGCTGGAGCCGGACGTGGTGGAGCAGCATGGCGGCGAGGACGCCGGCGTCGCCCGGGAAGTGGTGGGCGAGGCCGGCGTAGGCGGCGTAGGCGTCGGCGTGCGGGCCGTTCTCGGCGGCGAGCCGCTCCGCGGCGAGGGCGGCGAGCTCGACGGTGCGGGCTATCGCGTGGGGCTCGGCGCTCAGGACGGCGGTGAGCACCTCGCGCAGCGCGTCCTCCTCGGGGCTGGCGCGCAGGATGTCGACGTACGGCTTGAGGTCGTCGACGTCCAGGGCCTCGATGAGGTCGGCGGACTGTGCCGGGTGGCGGAAGCCGCACAGGCCGTCGAAGGGGGTGAGGGCGCAGATCAGCTCGGGCTTGTGGTTGGCGTCCTTGTAGTTGCGGTGGCCGGCGTCGATCGGGACGCCGCGCCGCTCCTCGTCGGCGAAGCCCTCCTCGGCCTGTGTGAGGTCGGGGTGGACCTGGAGGGAGAGCGGCGAGCCGGCGGCGAGCACCTTGAACAGGAAGGGCAGCCGGGGGCCGAAGGCGCGGACGGTGTCGGGGCCCAGTTCGGCCTCGGGAGCGGCGTCGATCACCTCGGCCAGGGAGACGGGGCCCGCGCCGCGGTCGATGCGGGAGGGGGCGCCGGGGTGGGCGCCCATCCACAGCTCGGCCTGCGGTTCGCCGGTCGGCGCGGTGCCCAGGAGCTCCGGGATGGCGGTGGTGGAACCCCAGGCGTAGGGGCGCACGGTGTTGGCGAGGCGGTCCATGGAACTGCTGCTTCCTTACGAGTCGTGCTGAGCCGTACGTGCGGAACGACGCGTACGGCTCAGCGGAGCTGCTGATCCGTGCGGCTGTGCGGCCGCCCGGCCGTCACAGGTCACTCGGTGCCGGCGAGCGCCAGGTAAACGGCGCCGAAATCCGCGATGGCGAGAAGTTCCGCGGCCTTCTCCAGATCGCTGCCGGCGTCCGGTTGCAGCTCGCTGACGGCGGTGTCGCGCTCCTCGGCGAGGGCGTGCGCGGCGCGGGTGGCGGAGAGCGGTCCGGGCTCCTCCTCGCGCAGCAGGACGACCCTGGCGTGCATCGCCGCGGGCTGGTCGACGCGGTCGCGGAAGAAGTCGTCCGGGTCGGCGCCGGCGGCCAGCGCGCCGGCCAGCAGGGTGCGGTGGGTGGTCAGCGCCTCGGGGAGTTCGGCGGCGAGGGCGGGGCGGCCGGCGAGTCCGGCCAGCTCGGTGGCGAAGTGCCGGCCGACGGCGCCGGCGAGGGGGCCCTCGGTCCAGATCAGCGGGAGTGCGTCGGCGAGGTCGGCGGCCAGTGCCTTGCCGGGGTTGGTGTAGGTCGGGATGGCAGGGCCGCAGCGTTGGGCGATGTGGTCGAGGCGGTCGGCGAGCTTGGCCAGGGCGTCCGGCGGGGCGCTGAGCAGGCCGATCCGGTCGGCGAGCGCGAGCAGCGGGATCAGTACCGACCAGAGGGTGCCGGGGGCGGCGGGGGGCGCGCCCTCGACGTCGAACTCGGCGTCGTAGGGGGTGGTCGCCAGCGGGACGGCGAGGCCGCGGGCCTGGATGACGGCGTCGGAGAGCGGGCCGCCGGCCGGGGTGACGGCGACGACGGAGCAGCCGCGGCGGTAGGCCGCTTCGACCAGCTCAGCGAGGCCGGGGTCGGCGGCGTCGGGCCCGGCGATCAGCATCAGGTCCAGGGGGCCGGCCCAGCCGGGCAGGGTCCAGCGCAGCGCTCCGGGCAGCGGGGCGACGCCGGCGGGCTGGATGAGGCTGACCGGGCAGCTGCCGCCGCTGAGGGCGCGCAGGAGGTCGGCCACGCCGGCCGCGGCCGGGCCGGGACCGGCGACGAGGACGGCGCGCGGCCGTCCGTCGGGGGTCAGTTCCGGGATGCCGGATTCGGCGGCGCTGCGGGCGGCGGTGCGGACCCGGGCGCCGGATTCGGCGACGCCGCGCAGCAGGCCGAACCGGTCGGCGCCGGCCAGTGCGTCAGGGGTGTCGAGGAGTGACTCATCGAGCATGGTGGGCGCGGCCTCCGATCGCCGGTGCGGGCGGGGAATACGCCGGGCGTGCCGGGGCGGGCCCGGCGGTGCCCGGTCAGGCGGGGCGGCTGGCTTCGTCGACGAGGAGTACCGGGATGCCGTCCCGGACGGGGTAGGCCAGGCCGCAGTCGCCGGAGGTGCAGACGAGCTCCGCGGGGTCCGCCGCGGTCCGGTCCTCCAGCGGGGCGTGGCACGCCGGGCAGGCGAGGATCTGGATCAGGCTGGCTTCGACCGGCATGGAGGGTGCTCCTTCGGGGTGGGTGCGGCGTGGCCAGCGTACCGCCGGAGGGCGTGGCGCGGCCTGCCCGGCGGGCATTTGCGGTGGTGGGGGCCGGGGCGTGGCGGCCGGCCCGCACCACCGGAGGCGCTCTCCGGTTGCGGCGCGCGCGGGCTCAGCCGCGGATGATCGCCAGTGCCTCGTCGCGGGTCCGCTCAGCGGTCGCGGTGTCCCTGGCCTCGACGTTCAGCCGCAGCAGCGGCTCGGTGTTCGAGGGGCGCACGTTGAACCACCAGTCCTCGGCGGTGACGGTCAGGCCGTCCAGCTCGTCGAGGGTGACGCCGGGGCGGCCCTCGTAGGCGGTCCTGATCGCGGCGAGGCGGCCGGCCTGGTCGTCGACGGTGCTGTTGATCTCGCCGGAGGCGGCGTAGCGGTCGTACTGCGCCACCAGGTCCGACAGCGGTCCCTGCTGCCCGCCGAGGGCCGCCAGGACGTGCAGGGCGGCGAGCATGCCGGTGTCGGCGTTCCAGAAGTCGCGGAAGTAGTAGTGCGCGGAGTGCTCGCCGCCGAAGATCGCGCCGGTCTTGGCCATCTCCTCCTTGATGAAGGAGTGCCCGACGCGGGTGCGGACCGGTGTGCCGCCGTTCTCCCTGACGACCTCCGGTACGGACCAGGAGGTGATGCAGTTGTGGATGACGGTCCCGCCGGGGTGCTTGGCCAGTTCGCGGGCGGCGACCAGGGCGGTGATCGCGGACGGGGAGACGGGGTCGCCGTTCTCGTCGACGACGAAGCAGCGGTCCGCGTCGCCGTCGAAGGCCAGACCGAGGTCGGCGCCGGTCTCGCGGACCCGCGCCTGGAGGTCGACGATGTTCTTGGGGTCGAGCGGGTTGGCCTCGTGGTTCGGGAACGAGCCGTCCAACTCGAAGTACATGGCGTCGAGTTCGAGGGGCAGCCCGTCGAAGACGGTGGGCACGGTGTGGCCGCCCATGCCGTTGCCGGCGTCGACCACGACCTTCAGCGGGCGGATGGCGGACAGGTCGACGAGGGTGCGCAGGTGCTCGGCGTAGGCGTCGAGCACGTCGCGCCGGGTGATCGTGCCGGGGGTGGCGGCCGGCGCGGGGGCGCCCTCCTGCGACCAGCGCTCGACCAGTGCGCGGATGTCGGCGAGGCCGGTGTCCTGGCCGACCGGTGCGGCGCCCGCCCGGCACATCTTGATGCCGTTGTACTGGGCGGGGTTGTGCGAGGCGGTGAACATCGCGCCGGGCAGGCCCAGGGAGCCGCTGGCGAAGTACAGCTCGTCGGTCGAGCAGAGGCCGATCTCGGTGACGTCCGCGCCGCGGGCCGCCGCGCCGCGGGCGAAGGCGCCCGACAGGCCGGGCGAGGAGGGGCGCATGTCATGCCCGGTCACGATCGCGTCGGCGCCGGTGACCTCGACGAAGGCCGCGCCGAACAGCTCGGCGAGCGAGTCGTCCCACTGGTCGGGGACCACACCGCGCACGTCATACGCCTTCACGATCTGCGACAGATCAGTCACAGCCAGCCCTCCTGTGGAGTCTCTACGGTGACCCCAAACCTACCGGGCGGCGCCGCGCGGGGGCCGGGCATCCCCGTCCGTAGCGCGGTGGCGGCCGGTCGCGGCCGGCCCGGCTCAGGAGTCGGGCGAGCGCAGCACCCGCAGATGGCCGCGGCGGGCGACCTCCATGGGGTGGGCGTCGCGGTCGCCGTGGGCCGGTGAGCCGTCGCCGGCGGCGCGTTCCTGGGGGCGGGCGGCTTCGCGGACGGCGTTGGCGAGGGCTTCGAGGTCGTCGCCGCTGGGCCGGGCCGGGCCGGGGTCGATGGCGAGGCGGACGACCTCCCAGCCGCGGGGCGCGGTCAGCCGCTCGGAGTGCTCGGCGCACAGGTCGTAGCAGTGCGGTTCGGCGTAGGTGGCGAGCGGTCCGAGCACGGCGGTCGAGTCCGCATAGACGTACGTCAGCGTTGCGACGGCGGGGCGGCCGCACGCAGTGCGCGAACAGCGACGTACAGGGCTCACGACGTTGGACGGTACCGCACTCTTGAGCGGGCCGCGACGACTCTCCCCCGGCTCACCCAACCGTGTCGTCCCGCTTCGTCCGATGCGTCTGACCTGCACCCGCTCGACCGGACCGGTCCGATCGAGCCGGAAACAGCGGCTTCTTGTCGCGGATCGTCGCGCTCTGCGGTGCCCGGCGGCCCGTGACGGCTACGCTCGATCTGATGGACAGCCCCGTACCTCCCCGACCGACGGAGCCGCGGCTCCGCCGCCGCGACCGCCACGGCCGCGGCATGCGCGGCCCGATCGCGCCTCCGCAGGTGCCGCTGTCAGTGACCCGCGCTGACGCCTTCGTGGATCTCGTCTACGACTCGCGGGACCGGCTGGAGCGGCGCTGGCCGCAGCTCTCCCAGGTCGACTTCATGATCCTTGAGGTGCCCGGATTCGGTCCGGACGACGGGCCGGACGCGACCGCCGACGAGGAGACCGTGCCGCTGGGCCGGGTGCTGCCCGCGGCGGGCGGACATCGCGACCGGATCGTGATCTACCGCAGGCCGGTGGAGATCCGTACGAAGAGCCGTGACGAGCGCGCGCTGCTGGTCCACGAGGTGGTGGTCGAGCAGGTCGCCGAGCTGCTGGGGCTGGCTCCGGAGTCGGTGGACCCCCGCTACGGCCAGGATTGAGGCCGTAGCGGGGGCCGTGGCGCGGGCCGTGGTGGCGCCGCTCAGTCCGTGAGCACCGACAGGTCCTGGCCCGCGGTCGGGACGAGGACCGAGCCCCGGTCGTCGGGCATCGGCTGGACGGTGAAGGCGGGCAGCCCCCCCTGGGGGCGGGCGAGCATCCGGGCCGCGTAGACGGGGCCGGATCCGGGCTCGGGCTCCACGGTCAGCGCGTAGGCGCCCTTGAGTCCCTGCGGGCGGGGCGGTGCGACGTCCAGGGCGGTGCCGCCCTTGACCGTGTACGTCTTGGTGACCGGGGTGCCGCCGCCGCTGCCCGCCGACGCGGTGACCTTCACCTTGGCGTCCTTGCCCTTCTCGGGCGCGACCAGCGACAGGGTGCTGCCCTTGTCGCGGTTGTCGGCGGCGGTGGCGCGCTGGCCGACCGGGCGGGTCGCGGGGATGAACGCCATCTCCTGCGAAGCGCCCTTGCCGCGGGTCACCCGCAGGGCGGCCGCGACCGGGGCCTTGGCGCCGCCGTCGGCGGGGGTGAGCACCAGCGAACCGGCCTCGCCCTTGGTGACGTCCTTGAGGTCCACCGCCGTGGTCATCCCGCTCTTGACGTGCAGGGTCTCCAGGCCGGCCGGGGTGATCAGCCCGGTCGGGGTGGCCAGTTGGACCTTCAGGTCGGCGTCGGACTCACCGGGTGCGACGGCGACCAGCCGGACGGAGGTGGCGTCCTTGGGGATGCCGGGCAGCACCACGCTCGGCGACGGGTCGGCGGCGGGCGGCAGCCAGTCGCTGCCCAGCTTGCCGTCGCTCGCCTGGACGGCGGCGCCGACCCGGCCCTCGCGCGCGACGACGTGCAGGGCGGCGTTGGTGGTGGGGCCGGCGGTCAGGGTGGAGAGCAGCACGGGGACGGTGGTGTGCGGGGGGACGGAGATGTCCTCGCCCGCGGAGCCCGCCAACGGGCCGTCCTTGCCGTGCAGTTCGAGGTCGACGACGGCCTGGGTCGCGTCGGGGTTGGTGAGGTGGACGTAGTCCTGGCGGTCGGTGGCGGTGCTGACGCCGGGGAACCAGAACGTGGTGTCGGGGGTGGTGCAGCCCAGGCCGAGCAGGCCGCGTCCTGAGCCGGCCGCGACGGAGGTGGTCTGCTGGACGGTCCAGCCGGGCGCGAGGGTGCCGTCCGCGGCGCCCACGAGGGCGGGGGCGTCGGAGCTGTCGGTGGTGGCCGTGACCGGCTTTCCGGCCTCCTGGAGGGGGGCGACGGGCTTGGTGTCGCGGGGCGGGACGATCCGGCTGCCGGCGTCCGCGGCCGCCTTCGCGTCCTTCTTGCCCTTGCCCTCGGTGCCCTTGTCCTTGCCGGCGCCGGTGCCGCCGCTGCCGGCGTCGCGGACGGTCCCGGCGGGCAGCAGCCGGGCGGTGCCCTTCTTGGTGCCGGCGCCGGCGGCGGCGCCCTTGGGGGCGAAGGCGGTGTAGGTCGTCTCGCCGACCTCGGAGGAGGTGGGGGCGGGGCAGAGCAGCGCGGAGCGCTGGACGGGCAGCCGGGTGCCGCTGCCGGCCGTGTCCTTCGCGCCGCCGTCCGGGGCCGCGACGGCGGCGACACCGGTGACGGCGGCCAGCGCGGCGGCCGCGCCGATCAGGGACATGATGGTGCGCTTCACTGCTGGTCGCTCCCGTCACGGCGCGGCTCGCGGTAGGAGCCGGAGTACCCCGGGTACTCGGTGCCGTCGTCGTAGGGCTGCTGCTGGGGCTGCGGCGGGCCGTCGGTGTACTGGCCGCCGCCGTAGCCGTACGGGTCGTAGGCGCCGGCCTGGTAGGGATCGGCGGCGTAGGGGGCCGCGCCGTACGGTTCGGCCGCGTACGGGTCCGCGGTGGGCTGGCCAGCCTGCGGGTACCGCCCGTACTGGTCCGCCTGGTACGGGTCGGCGGAGGCGTAGGGCTGCGGCTCGGCGGCCTGCCCCGGTGGGACGTCCGGCTGGGGCGGGGCGGTCTGCTGGGCGGTCTGCCAGTCCTCGTAGGACTGCTGCCGGCCCGCGGCCGCGTACGGGTCGCCGGCCGCGGCGGCGTCCTGGGCGGGCACCGCCTGCGGCACCGGGGGCGGCTGCTCGCCGGTCCGCGCGGCCGGGATGCCGGGTGCGGCCTGGTCGGGGGCGCCCGCGGCCTCGGCCTGGGCGCGCAGGCGGCGGGCCCGTCGGCCGTCGCCGGCGGCCGCGGCGGCCTGGGCGGCGGCGACGTCCTCGGGAAGGTCGTCGTCGATCTCCCGGCGGCGGCCGGGCAGGGCGAGCACCACCAGGACGACGGCGAGCAGGCCCTGCGCCCACAGCCAGAGGGTGTGGCCGAGGGGGTTGTCGTGGGTGAGGTCGAGCCGGCCGCCGCCCGCGGGGAGCGTGAAGCCCTGCGCCCAGCCGTCGACCGTGACGGGCTTGAGCGGGGTGCCGTCGAGGGTGGCCTGCCAGCCCCCGTCGGCGGTGTCGGCCAGGCGCAGCACCCGGCCGGCGGGCCCGGCGGGGATCTTGGTGTGTGCCTCGACCGGGCCGGACGCCACGGCGACCGGCGCGGCGGCCTCCCCGGCGGCGGTGCCGTCCCCGGCCTGGCCGGCCACGATCGAGACCCGCGAGACCCGGCGGTCGACCCGCCACAGGGCGCTGCCGTCCTCCTGGCTGAGCCTGGTCAGGCCCGGGGTGGCGTCCAGCACCCGGCCCATTTCGCGCGGTGCGCCGTCCCTGACCAGGACGTAGCGGACCGCATAGCCGCCGAGCTGGTTGGTCTGGTCGGCGCCGGACCCGGCGACGAGGTGGGCGACGATGGTGCCGAGCCGCTTGTCCTCGCCCGCCTCGGCGGCCAGGTCGGCGTCACCGAGCCGGGCGCCGGAGCCGCGGACGAGGGAGTAGGTGACGTGGCCGGGCCGGCCGTCGAGCACCAGGGTGCGGGGCCGGTCGGCGCTGCCGGACTCCTCGGCGACGAAGGCCGGGACCTGTTCGGGGCTGCGGCGCTCCAGCGGGCCGGCCGCGCCGGTGATCATCCAGCTGGCCGCGGCGTAGAGCGGGGCGAGTACGGACGCCAGCGCGATCAGCACGGCGACCGGCTGCTTCCAGCCGAAGCCGAGGCTGGCCATACGGGTGCGGATGCCCTCGGCGCCGATCGCGGCGGCGCACAGCAGCGCCAGTCCGTAGACGAGCATCGCGGGCCCGGTCCAGCCGGAGCCGTTGCCGAGTGCTGCGAAGAGCAGCCCGGTCAGCGCCACGGCCCAGGCGGTACGGATCGCGCGCTGCCGGGCGTCGCGCAGCGTGGCGGCGAGCGCGGCCAGCACGATGCCGAAGAGCAGCACCCCGCCCGCGGCCTTGGGGCCGCCGGGGCTGAGGCCGATGAGGTCGAGGACGGAGGCGGAGCCGGCGCCGTAGTCGAGGCCGGCCTCCTGGAAGAAGCGGGCGGGGTCGGTCAGCAGCGACAGCGACCAGGGGGCGAGCGCGACGAGCGGGGCGAGGAGCACGGCCAGGAAGCGCAGCCCGTAGGCGAGCAGCAGGTCGCGGTTGCCATCCAGGAACCGCAGCACCAGCAGGCCGGCGCCCAGGAGCGCCGCGATCGGCCACACGACCGGGGTGAAGGCCATGGTGAAGGTGATCAGCAGCGCATACGCCCAGGTGGCGCGCCAGCTGGGGCGGGTGCCCGCCGGCAGCCGCAGGCCGGTCGCGGCGATCGCGGCGCGCGCCATGAGGGGCAGCAGGATGGCGAGCACCGCGGTGCCCAGGCGGCCGCCCGCCAGCGCGCCGGCGGCCGCGGGCAGGAAGGCGTAGGCGATGCTCCCCCAGGCCCGCAGCAGCCGGGAGGCGACCAGCGGGCGGGAGGCGAAGTAGGCGGTGAGGCCGGCCAGCGGGACGGAGCAGACCAGCAGCAGGGTGACGGCGAAACCGGTGGAGCCGAGGAAGACGCTCGACACCAGGGCGACGATCGCCAGGTAGGGGGGTGCGGGGGCGCTGCCGCCGACGCCGACCGCGTGCCAGCTGTCGAGGTAGGCCGACCACAGGTCGGCGGCGCCGCCGGGCGCGGGCAGCATCGCGCCGCCGGTCAGCGCGCCGGTGCCGAGCAGTTCACGGCAGGCGATCAGCGAGACCAGCAGCAGGACGAGGAAGAGCACCGGCCCGGGTTTGCGGGCGATCCGCTTGAGCCGGGCGAACTGCTCGACCTCCAGGAAGTCGGCGTCGTCGCCGCCGGGCCCGGACTCGACGGCGCCGTGCCGGCCGGCCGAGGCCACGTCGGGTGCGGCGCGCCCGGCGAGGTTGCCGGCGACCTGTTCGGCGGTGGCCCGTACGGTCGCGCCGGGCGGCGGGAAGAGCGGCCGCAGCTCGCCGGCGTCCACCGCGGGGCGGCCTCTGCGCTTGCGGGCGGCGAGGATCTTGCCGGGCCGCAGCAGGGTGCCGAAGAGCCCGGCGAGTTCGTCCAGCGCCTGGCCGGGGACCTTGCCGACCAGGTAGGCGATGACGCGCAGCACGGTGCCGATCAGCAGCCGCAGCAGTACGTAAGGCAGGATCGCGCCGCGGGAGTTGGCCAGCAGGGTGTAGACGGCGCCGGCCTTGTCGACGCGGTGCGGGTTGGCCACCGAGCGGCCGACGCAGTCGATGGGGCGGCGCTCGCGGGCGGCGGCCTCGGCGTGCCGCAGGATGGCGTCCGGTGCGACCAGGACCTGGTGTCCGGCGGCCTGGGCGCGCCAGCACAGGTCGACGTCGTCGCGCATCAGGGGCAGCCGGCGGTCGAAGCCGCCCAACTCCTCGTAGACGTCGCGGCGGATGAGCATGCCGGCGCTGGAGACGGACAGTACGGGGCGGACCTGGTCGTGCTGGCCCTGGTCCTGTTCGCGGCGGTCCAGGCCGGTCCAGCGGCGGCCGCTGCGGGCGATGCTGACGCCGGCTTCGAGCAGCTGGCGGCGGTCGTACCAGCTGCGCAGCTTGGGGCCGACGATGACGGTGGAGGGGCTGGCGTCGGCGACCCGCAGCAGTTCGGCGAGCGCGTCCGGCTCGGGTGCGCAGTCGTCGTGCAGCAGCCACAGCCACTGGACCGGCTCGCCGTGCGGCAACTCCGGCATGTCGTAGGCCTCGTCGCGCCAGGTGCGGCTGACCGGGTCCCAGCCGCTGGGGCGGCGCAGGTAGGGCAGGTCGTCGGGGGTGAGGTGGGGGGCGGTGCGCACGGCCTCGTCGACGGCGGTGCCGAATCCGGAGCGGCGGGCGAGGTGCAGCACCCGTTGGTCGCCGATGGCTTCGGCGAGCAGCTGGGCGGAGTCGTCCGCGCTGCCGGTGTCCGCGCCGATGACGTTCTGCACCGGGCGTTCCTGGCCGAGCAGGCCGGAGAGCGCGTCGGGCAGCCAGCGGGCGCCGTCATGGGAGACGATCACGGCGGTGACGACATGCCGCGGGAACTCTGGGGTGGCGGCTTCATATGAGGCGGCCTGGGCCGCCGACTGGCTGTGCAAGGACATCGAGGTACGGGCCCTCCGGACCCGGGAGTTCGAAGGGCCGCGGCGAAGCCGCTCAAGGCCCCTGCCCCCGGAAGACACTGCGACGGACTACGAGGCGACGCGCGCGCCCCGCGGGGCGGCGGCGCATCTCGGACGGGGCCCCACACTAATGGTTCGTGCCGCCGCCCCGGCTGGGCCCGTACGAAGCAGTGCACAGCAGTCCGCCTCCGGCGCCCGGGGCGCTGGAGGCGGAGTGTTCGCTATAGGGGGATATGGGGAGTTGGGGCGGTACGGCGGTGTGGCCGGTTCGGCCGCGCGCCATGGGTCGGGACGGCTGCCTGATCATCGTCAGACGGCGGCCTTCTTGAGCCGGCGCCGCTCGCGTTCGGACAGACCGCCCCAGATACCGAAGCGCTCGTCGTTGGCGAGGGCGTATTCGAGGCATTCGGACCGGACTTCACAGGCGAGACAGACCTTCTTGGCCTCGCGGGTGGACCCGCCCTTCTCCGGGAAGAAGGACTCGGGGTCGGTCTGGGCGCACAGTGCGCGCTCCTGCCAGCCGAGCTCCTCGTCCGCCTCCTCGACCAGCAATTCCTGGAACAGCTCGGTCATGTGCGCCCCTCGTCTGTCTTTACGTCCCCGTGATCAAGCCGTGATCGATTTCGGCTGAACGACACGAGTGAAATTACAAGTGTGGTGATCCGGGCCAGTCAAGCCGAGATCTGCTATTGAGCCTCTTATTCACTCGGCGGAACCAAGCGGATGCAGAAAGTGTTCAAATCAGTAAAAACCAGGACACTTCCACGGGTGCACCGCCCGGCACGTCCGCGTCGTTCACCAAGACGCGATCAGGCGGCATTCGCGTTGCACCCCGCGCGCCGAAGCGGGGAAGATCACAAACGGATCACGGGACCGCAATGGCGTTTGGGGGCGCGGCTGACGGTCGATCTCTCCGGCCCGGGAGCTGCACAAACCTTTCTCCAGCCGGAGTAACCGGATGAGGTGAAAGATTCTCGGCAAACCCGACATCCGGTTGACATCACGCCGCGAAACCGGTCTCCTTGACCCCATGCCAGTGACTCCCGCGCCCCGACTGACCCGTGCCTACGGGTCGCTCTGCGCTGCGCAGGCCCGCTGTCGCTGTTCCAGCTGTTGAAGCCACTGAGCTCCAGCTTTCTCCGCTCGCACCACCCCGCAGAGCCGCTGCACCGCGACCACCGCGCCGCGCACCCCACCGGGACAGCCCGCGCCGTGCCGCACCCCCCACGTTCGCGCGTCACCCCAGCACTTCCGCCGAGGAACCGACACCGATGAACAGCGACGTCCAGATCGCCGGCGACCCGCTCGCCATTCCCCACCTGCTGCCGCCCGTCCCCGCGCACCCGGCCACCGTCGCCGGCTTCGCCGGGCTCGCCCGCTCGATCGCCGCCGACCGGGCCAGCTGGGCGCACCTCGTCCAGTACGACGCCACCACCCGCTGGTACCACCGGCTGCGCACCGGCCCGGGCTACGAGGTGTGGCTGCTGAGCTGGGTGCCCGGCCAGGGCAGCGGCCGCCATGACCACGGGGAGTCCTCCGGCGTACTGACCGTCCTGGAAGGCGAGTTGACCGAGCACCTCGCCGGCGGGCCCCGTACGCTCACGGCCGGCGCCCAGCGGGTGTTCGCCCCCGGCTACGTCCACGAGGTCGTCAACGACTCGCTCACGCCGGCCGTCAGCCTGCACGTCTACTTCCCGGGCCTGACCGACATGCCGATGCACCCGAGCCAGACCGCCTCCGGGGCCGCGGCCGCCCCGGCGGCCGCCCACGGCGGCCCGACCCCCTGACGCACGGTCGCCGGCCCCTGACATCCTGGGGTCATGCGAATCGTGGTTCTGGCCGGCGGTATCGGCGGCGCCCGCTTTCTGCGGGGACTGAAGGCAGCGGCTCCGGACGCGGACATCACCGTCATCGGCAACACCGGCGACGACATCCATCTGTTCGGGCTCAAGGTGTGTCCCGACCTCGACACCGTGATGTACACGCTCGGCGGCGGCATCAACGAGGAGCAGGGCTGGGGCCGCGCCGACGAAACCTTCCGGGTGAAGGAGGAGTTGGCCGCCTACGGCGTGGGACCCGAGTGGTTCGGGCTCGGCGACCGGGACTTCGCCACCCACATCGTGCGCACCCAGATGCTGGGCGCCGGCTATCCGCTCAGCGCCGTCACCGAGGCACTGTGCGCGCGCTGGCAGCCCGGGGTGCGGCTGCTGCCGATGTCGGACGACCGGGTCGAGACCCATGTCGCCGTCGACGAGGACGGCGAGCGCAAGGCGGTCCACTTCCAGGAGTACTGGGTGCGGCTGCGCGCCTCGGTGCCCGCGCACGCCGTGGTGCCGGTCGGCGCCGACCAGGCCAAGCCCGCGCCGGGCGTGCTGGAGGCGATCGCCGAGGCGGACGTGGTGCTCTTCCCGCCGTCCAACCCCGTCGTCAGCGTCGGCACGATCCTGGCGGTGCCGGGCATCCGTGAGGCGATCGCGGGCGCCGGCGCGCCGGTGGTCGGCCTGTCCCCGATCGTCGGGGACGCCCCCGTGCGCGGCATGGCCGACAAGGTGCTGGCGGCGGTGGGCGTGGAGTCGACCGCGGCGGCCGTGGCCCGGCACTACGGTGACGGGCTGCTGGACGGCTGGCTGGTGGACTCCGTCGACGCGGGGGCGGTGGCCGAGGTGGAGGCGGCCGGGATCCGCTGCCGGGCCGTACCGCTGATGATGACGGACCTGGACGCCACGGCCGCGATGGCCCGGGAGGCGCTGGCGCTGGCCGAGGAGGTCCGCGCGTGACGGACGCCGCGCGGGTGCCCGCGTACCGGGTCTGGGCGCTGCCGGGGATGCCGGAGGTACGGCCCGGCGACGACCTGGTCAAGCTGGTCGCCGCCGCGGCGACCGCCGACGGGGTGCCCCGGCTGGCCGACGGCGATGTGCTGCTGGTGACGTCGAAGATCGTCAGCAAGGCCGAGGGGCGGATCGTCGAGGCCGCCGACCGGGAGGCGGCGATCGACCAGGAGACCGTGCGGGTGGTGGCCCGCCGCGGACCGGTGCGGATCGTGCAGAACCGCCAGGGCCTGGTGATGGCCGCGGCCGGCGTCGACGCCTCCAACACCCCCGCCGGAACGGTGCTGTTGCTGCCCGAGGACCCCGACGCCTCGGCCCGCGCCCTCCGGGCGGGCCTGCGCGCCGCCCTCGGCGTCGAGGTCGGGGTCGTCATCAGCGACACCTTCGGCCGGCCCTGGCGCAGCGGCCTGACCGATGTCGCCATCGGGGCCGCCGGGGTGCGGGTGCTGGACGACCTGCGCGGCGGCACCGACGCGTACGGCAATCCGCTCAGCGCGACGGTGGTGGCCACCGCGGACGAGCTGACGGCGGCGGGCGACCTGGTGAAGGGCAAGGCGGCCGGGCTGCCGGTCGCGGTGGTGCGCGGGCTGCCGCATGTCGTCCTGGCCCAGGAGGCGGGCGACGGGCCGGGGGCGCGGGCGATGGTGCGCTCCGCCGAGGACGACATGTTCCGGCTGGGCACCTCGGAGGCCGTACGGGAGGCGGTGACGCTGCGGCGTACGGTCCGCGCGTTCACCGACGAGCCGGTCGATCCGGGGGCGGTCCGGCGGGCGGTGGCGGCGGCGGTCACGGCCCCGGCGCCGCACCACACCACGCCGTGGCGGTTTGTGCTGCTGGAGTCGGCCGGGGCGCGGCGGCGGCTGGTGGACGCGATGCGCGAGGCGTGGATGGAGGACCTGCGCCGCGACGGCAAGTCGCCGGAGTCCATCGCCCGGCGGGTACGGCGCGGCGACGTGCTGCGCGACGCCCCGTATCTGGCCGTGCCGTGCATGGTGGCGGACGGTGCGCACACCTACCCGGACGCGCGGCGGAACGCGGCGGAGCGGGAGATGTTCCTCGTGGCCAGCGGCGCCGGGATCCAGAACTTCCTGGTGGCGCTGGCGGGCGAGCGGCTGGGCTCCGCATGGGTCTCGTCGACGATGTTCTGCCGGGACGTCGTACGCGAGGTGCTGGAACTGCCCGGGGACTGGGAGCCGATGGGCGCGGTGGCGATCGGGCGCCCGGCCGCGCCGCCGAAGGAACGGGCGCCGCGCGCGGCCGAGGACTTCGTCGTCGTGCGCTAGGGCTTTCCGTAGCACGCCCCGAGCCGCGCCGCGCGGGTCACAGGCGGGCGATGTCCCCGACCGGGAAGCGGGGCGCCCGCCGCGGCGGGGTGACGCCGGAGAGCAGGATCAGCCGGGCGGCGCGGTGGCGCTGGCCCTCGTAGGGCGCGAGGAGTTCGAGCATCTGCGCGTCGGTCGTGCCGCGGCGGCCGGTGAGGGCATAGCCGATGATCTTCGGCAGATGGAGATCGCCGACCGTGATCGCGTCCGGCGCGCCCAGGGTCCGCTGGAGGGTCTCGGCGGCGGTCCACGGGCCGATGCCCGGTATCGCCGTCAGCCGGCGGGTGGCGTCGGCGAGGTCCATCCGCGCGGCCTCCTCCATCCTGCGCGCGACCCGCACCGCGCGCACGATCGCGTCGGAGCGCTTGGCGTCGACGCCGGCGCGGTGCCACTCCCAGGAGGGGATCAGCGCCCAGGCGCGCGGATCGGGCATCACCCGCATCCGCTCCCAGGGGCCGGGGGCCGGCTCGCCGTGCCGCTGCAGCAGGAGCCGCCAGGCACGGTAGGCCTCGTCGCTGGTGACCTTCTGCTCCAGGATCGAGGGGATCAGCGACTCCAGCACCAGACCGGTCCTGGCGAGCCGGACACCGGGGTGGCGGCGGCGTGCCTCGTGGACGATGCGGTGCCGGGCGGTCAGCTGCGCGGGGTCGTCAAACTCCCCCAGCAGGTCGGGCAGGTGCTCCAGCAGCCAGTCGGCGCCCGGCCCCCAGGCCTCGGCCGCGACCTCGCCGGCGGCCGGGCGGGCGGCCAGGCGCAGGGTGCCGGGCCCCTCGGGCGTACGGCAGGACCGCCACAGCTCGCCGCCGCGCACCGCGAACGCCGGGTCCCCCGGGCCTCGCTGCAGCACCCCCAGCGTGCGGTGCAGATCGAACGGGCCGGGCGGAACCCAGGTACGGGCGGGCATGCGGCCAGCGTAGGCGATGGGGCGGGCGCCCCCGCCGGCCGGACTACTGGTCCGACGAGAACCGCACCGCGCCGTCCGGGATCTCGGCGTCGCACCAGATCCGGATGCCGTCGCGCAGCTCGTTGTCCGCGCCGATGCGGGCGCCGTCGCCGATGACCGCGCCGTCCAGGACCGTACGGGCGCCGATCCGCGCGCCGGCGCCGATCAGCGAGTCGCGGATACGGGCGCCGTCCTCGATGACCGCGCCTTCGAGGACCGCGCTGCCGTCGATCCGGGCGCCGGCGCCGATCACGGCGCGCGGGCCCACGACGGTGCCGCCGCCGAGCTTGGCGTCGGCGGCGACCTCGGCGCTGTCCAGGACCAGGCGGTCGCCGCGGCGGCCGGGGACGGCCGGGGACGGGGCGCGGCCCAGGACCAGGTCGGCCGAGCCGCGGACGAAGGCCTGCGGGGTGCCGAGGTCGAGCCAGTAGGTGGAGTCGACCATGCCCTGGAGGTGGGCGCCGTCGGCGAGGAGCCCGGGGAAGGTCTCGCGCTCGACGGAGACCGGGCGGCCGGCCGGGATGCTGTCGATGACCGACCGGTTGAAGACGTACGCACCGGCGTTGATCTGGTCGGTGACGATCTCCTCGGGGGTCTGCGGCTTCTCCAGGAAGGCGGTGACCCGGCCGGTGTCGTCGGTGGGCACCAGGCCGAAGGCGCGCGGGTCCTCGACCCGGGTCAGGTGCAGGGAGACGTCGGCGCCGGAGGTGCGGTGGGTGTCGACCAGGGCCGGGATGTCCAGGCCGGTGAGGATGTCGCCGTTGAAGATCAGCACCGGGTCGCCGGGGGCGGAGTGCAGCCGCTCGGCGACATTGCGGATGGCGCCGCCGGTGCCCAGCGGCTCGCGCTCGGTGACGTACTCCAGATGCAGCCCGAGCGCCGATCCGTCGCCGAAGTACGGCTCGAAGACCTCGGCGAGGTAGGAGGTGGCGAGGACGATGTGCTCGACGCCGGCCGCCCGCGCGCGGGCCAGCTGGTGGGTGAGGAACGGCACGCCGGCCGCGGAGACCATCGGCTTGGGCGTGCGCACCGTCAGCGGGCGCAGCCGGGTGCCCTTGCCGCCGACCAGGAGGATCGCTTCAGTCACTCTGTCCTCTGTTCGCTTCTCCGCCCCCGCAGCGCAGCGGTGCGGCTCTCATCGTCGAGTGCCGCCCGGCGGCTGCAGGTGCGACGCTCACGGTGTCCTCTGTTCGCTTCTCCGCCCCCGCAGCGCAGCGGTGCGGCTCTCATCGTCGAGTGCCGCCCGGCGGCTGCAGGTGCGACGCTCACGGTGTC
>NZ_JBSFYC010000099.1:0-21760 GCF_053595675.1 Streptomyces sp. NPDC002446
GGCAGGGTGTCCGGACGTAAAGCGAAGCAGTCCGGACACCCTGCCCCGGAGGACCGCCACCGCACCCCGAAAAGCCCCGCGCAGCGGCACCCAGCCCGCCGCAGGCGCAACGGCGAGAAACAACCACGGCGGGAAAGCCGAAAACGTGGGCAGCAGGCAAAGCGCAGCGGAAGGGCTATAGGCGTGCCGCCTTCAACGCCATATGCAGCAGCAGCCGGTGTTCGCCGTCGTCGAGGTCGAGGCCGGTGAGCTTCTCCACGCGGCCCAGGCGGTAGTAGAGGGTCTGGCGGTGGATGCCCAGGGCCTGGGCGGTGCGGCTCGCCTGGCCCGCGCAGTCGAGGAACACCTCGGCGGTGCGGGCGAGTTCGGCGTGTGCGGGGGTGAGCAGCGGGCCGATCGCCGGGTCGGGGCCGGTGCCCGGCAGCGCGGTCAGCATGCGGTACGAGCCGATGGCGTCCCACTGGGTGATCGGCCCCAGCCGGGGTTCGGCGCGGGCCGCGCGGGCGGCGTCCAGCGCCTCGCGCCAGGTGGCGGGGAGGTCCGCCAGTTCCCGGGTGCCGACGCCGATCCCGGCGGCCCCCGGGTGGGGCCGGGCGGCGGTGCCGGGCCGTCCCGGGCCGGCGTGGTTCGCGGCGGCCGGGGTGCCGCCCGCGCGCGGGGAGCGCAGCAGATGTTCGGCCACCGTATGGGCCGGGGTGAGCGCGCCGGTCGAGCGCAGCCGTACGAGCGCGGCCAGCGCCGCCGCGGGCGCCGTGGACTGCGGAAGGCCGGTGGCCCGCAGCGAGCACGCCGCGAGCAGCCCCGGCAGGCTCGGCAGCGGCGACGTACCGGTGTCCGAGGCGTCCCAGGGCACCACCGCGACCAGGGTGAGCGGCACGCCCGGGGTGAAGCGCAGGGTGTCCCGCAGGGCGTCGCGCAGCGCGGTCGCGGCGGCCGGCCGGCCGGCGGGCTGCGCGACCAGCAACTCGCGCAGCAGGTCGCCGAGTTCCACGCCGGCCCGGGCCTCGTCGGCCAGCAGCGCGCCGATCCGGGCGGCGGTCTCCATGGCCTGGGCGATCCGCGGGTCGGGCGGTGTGCCGCGGCCGCCCAGCGCGAGGTCGGTCAGATGCCCGTCGTCCAGCAGCCAGACATAGCCGTGCACGATGCCGCGGTGGCGTACGGGCAGACAGATCCGGCCTTTGAAGACCCCGGCCGCCGGGTCCGGCGGAATGCGCAGCGCCGTCGTGGCGCGGGCGATCCCGAACGCCTCGAACCAGGCCCGTACCGCCGCCGACGAGCGCCTCTGCAGGATCGAACGGGTCCGTACCGGGTCCATGACCTCGTCGTCATCGCCCTCGTGCGCACCGAACGCGATCAGCCCGAAGTCCCGGTCCTCCAGCGTCGCCGGCGCGCCGAGCGCCGCCGAGATCTCGTCCACGAGCTGCTGGTAGTCGCCCCGCATGCCTCGCCGGCCCTCTCCTGTCGCAGTGGTTGCCCCTGGTTTCCGGTTTTCCCCTCACTATTCTCATACATCTGTCTGAGATCCCGACCACGAAGGCGTGACAGCTGTCGATGGCCGCGAAGTGGCGCGATCCTTAAGTTTCAGGTGGCTCAATCGTGCCGGGGCGTCCGGCTCGTACGGCGTTCGCATGGCATTTGCCATCCTGAATCGTGGAGGTGCCCCATGCTGGGTCCCGTGCTCCTCGCCGCAGCGCGCAGCGACAGCATCCGCCGAGTTGTCGCGGCCGCTCCGGTCACCCGCCCCGTGGTGGACCGGTTCATCGCCGGTGAGCGCCTGGACGAGTCCATGGTGGCCGTACGGGCCCTGGCCGCACGCGGTATGGAGGTCACCCTCGACCACCTCGGTGAGGACATCACGGACCCGGCCGAGGCGCTGCGCAACCGCGACGCCTACCTCCTGCTGGCCGAGGCCCTCAAGGAGCAGGGGCTCGGCGTCCGGGCCGAGATGTCGGTGAAGCTGTCCGCCTTCGGCCAGGCGCTGCCGGGCGGCCACGAGCTGGCGCTGAAGAACGTCACTCCGGTGGTCGAGGCCGCCGCCGAGGCCGGTACGACCGTGACCCTCGACATGGAGGACCACACCACGGTCGACTCCACCCTCGCGATCCTCGCCGAGCTGCGCGAGCGCTTCCCCCAGACGGGTGCGGTCGTGCAGTCCTACCTCTTCCGCACCGAGGACGACTGCCACGCGCTGGCCGGGGAAGGCTCCCGGGTGCGGCTGGTCAAGGGCGCGTACAAGGAGCCCGCGACGGTCGCCTTCCAGGACAAGCGGGAGGTCGACAAGGCCTATGTGCGCTGCTTGAAGATCCTGATGGCCGGGCAGGGCTACCCCATGATCGGTTCGCACGACCCGCGGATGGTGGCCATCGGCCAGGAGCTGGCGCACCGCAACGGGCGCAAGCCGGCCGACTACGAGTTCCAGATGCTGTTCGGCATCCGTGAGGCGGAGCAGCAGCGGCTGGTCGCCGAGGGGAACCGCATGCGGGTGTACATCCCCTATGGCACCGATTGGTACGGATACTTCATGCGCCGGCTCGCCGAGCGCCCCGCGAACCTCGCGTTCTTCCTGCGCTCGCTGGCCACACGAGGATGACGGATATGAGCAAGCAACTCATGGGCTGGGGGTCCGGGGGTTATCCCCCGGGAGACTGCAGCCTGAGGTCGCTCGCCACCCGCGGCTGAGCCCCGGCCCTTTTACGTACGTACGAACCGACGATCGAAGGAGAACGGCCATGGACGCTGTGACCCAGGTCCCCGTGCCGGTGAACGAGCCGGTCCACACCTACGCCCCCGGCACCCCCGAGCGGTCCCGTCTGGAGGCCAAGCTCAAGGAGCTGGCCGGCAACCCGATCGAGCTGCCGATGACCATCGGCGGCGAGCGGCGGATGGGTGGTGGCGAGCGCTTCGACGTCGTACAGCCGCACAACCACTCCGCCCGGCTCGGCACGTACGCCAACGCCACGGTCGCCGACGCCCAGGACGCGGTGGACGCCGCGCTGGCCGCCGCCCCGGCCTGGCGCGCGATGTCCTTCGACGACCGCGCCGCGATCATCCTGCGGGCCGCGGAGCTGCTCTCCGGCCCGTGGCGCGAGACGATGGCCGCCGCCACGATGCTCGGCCAGTCCAAGACCGCCCAGCAGGCCGAGATCGACACGCCCTGCGAGCTGATCGACTTCTGGCGCTTCAATGTGCACTTCGCGCGCCAGATCCTCGCCGAGCAGCCCCCGGCGAACTCCCCGGGCGTCTGGAACCGCTCGGACCACCGCCCCCTCGAAGGCTTCGTCTACGCGATCACGCCGTTCAACTTCACCGCGATCGCCGGCAACCTCCCGACCGCCCCCGCCCTCATGGGCAACGTGGTCGTCTGGAAGCCGTCCCCGACCCAGACCTTCGCCGCCGTGCTGCTGATGCAGCTGCTGGAGGAGGCCGGTCTGCCCAAGGGCGTGATCAACCTCGTCACCGGTGACGGCAAGGACGTCTCCGAGGTGGCGCTGACCCACCCCGACCTGGCGGGCATCCACTTCACCGGCTCGACCAAGACCTTCCAGTACCTGTGGAAGACGGTCGGCAACAACATCGAGAACTACAAGACCTACCCGCGACTGGTCGGCGAGACCGGCGGCAAGGACTTCATCGTCGCCCACCCCACGGCCGACCGCGCCGTGCTGAAGACCGCCATGACCCGCGGCGCCTTCGAGTTCCAGGGCCAGAAGTGTTCCGCGGCCTCCCGCGCGTACGTCCCGGCCTCCCTGTGGAACGCCGGGTTCAAGGAGGAGTTCGCCGCCGAGGTCGAGTCGCTGACCATGGGCGACGTCTCGGAACTGGCGAACTTCATGGGTGCCGTGATCGACGAGCGCTCCTTCGCCAAGAACAAGGCCGCGATCGACCGCGCCAAGGCCGACCCGACCGTGGAGGTCGTGGCCGGCGGCACGTACGACGACAGCGAGGGCTACTTCGTCCGCCCGACGGTCCTGGTCTCCACCGACCCGGAGAACGAGATCTTCAAGGACGAGTACTTCGGCCCGATCCTGGGCGTCTACGTCTACGACGACGCCGACTACGACGCCATGCTCACCCAGATGGAGTCCGCCTCGGCCTACGGCCTGACCGGTTGCGTCATCGCCCAGGACCGTGCGGCGGCCGCCGTGACCTGCGAGAAGCTGCGCTTCGCGGCCGGCAACTTCTACATCAACGACAAGCCGACCGGCGCCGTCGTCGGCCAGCAGCCCTTCGGCGGCGGCCGCGCGTCCGGCACCAACGACAAGGCCGGCGCCAAGCAGAACCTGATGCGCTGGACCTCCACCCGGTCCATCAAGGAGACGCTGGTCCCCCCGACGGACTACCGCTACCCGCACATGGGCTGACGCCTCCCCGCTCCGCGGACGAACCGCCTCCGGCCACTGGCCGGGGGCGGTTTTGTGCTGCTCGGGGCGGCCTCCGTCTCAGATAGTAGGAAGCCCAAGTAATTGTGCAGACATCACGGCGGAGCTGCCCTACGTTTGTAGGAGCCGAACGTGTCGCTCGATCGAGCGAAGGCGGATGCGGCCCGGTGCGCGAGCGCAGGCGACCCCTGCGGTGCCGGGGCCCCTGCCCCTTCCGGCCTATCCGGAACGACGCCTGGGCGACGTTCCGAGACTCTCCCACTCCTTCTCGGGGCTTTGGCATTGGAGACATGATCATGGCCGAGACCGCCGTCCGCAGGACCCGCCACTCCGCCCGTACGACCAACGACGCCGACCGCAGGAACGCCGCGGCCGCCCTCCAGCGCGCCCTCGACCGCCGGGACAACGGCGGCTCGACCGGGCACTGAGGCGATGCGCGCGCAGGCCGGGCCGGTGCCGTCGCGGCTGTCATCGGAGCTGTGCCACTGCTGGTGGCGGATCCGGTCGTCGCTGGCCCGTTGGATCAGCCCCTCGTGAACGCCGTAGGGGGCGCCCGGGTCCCGGGCGCCCCCTACGGCGCGGTGATCCCGCTCAGCGCGAGCGGGTCACCTCGAAGTGGTCGATGCGCTCGCCGGATTCGGCGAGGGCGGTGACCTTCATCCGCGGGCGGTGGCCCGGGGAGACCTCGACGGCGATGAACGAGTAGCCGGTGTAGCGGACCCGCGACCACTCCACGGTGTCCTTGGTCTTCACCTGGCCCTTGGACCAGTGGAACGTGTCGACGTGGTCGAGGTCCTTGACGTGGCCCTCGTAGCTGTCGGGTACGGGGAAGTCGTAGAGGGTCTTGCCCGCGCCGCCGGCGGTGACGTAGACGATGCCCTCGCGCGCGGCGTCGACGGACTCGCCGATCGGCATCTTCTTGGCGACCCGGCCGCCCTTGAGGGCGTCGGTCCGCTCGTAGACGTGGTTGTGCCCGTTGATGACCAGGTCCACCCGGTGCTTGTCGAACAGCGGCAGCCAGGCGTCGCGCACCCCGCCCTCGGAGGCGTGCGAGCGGGTGGTGGAGAAGGCGCAGTGGTGGAAGAAGACCACGATGAAGTCGATGCCCTCGGTGGCGCGCAGCTCTGCCAGGCGGCGGTCGAGCCAGCGGGTCTGCTTCCCGCCGGTGTAGCCCTGGTTGGCGGGGATCTCGTACGAGACGTCGTTGGCGTCCAGGGCGACGACCGCGACGTTGCCGTAGGCGAAGGAGTAGACGCCGGGGGCGTTCTCGGCGTCCGGGCCGTTGCCGGGCAGCGTCCAGCGGGCGTTCTGGCCGCCGTAGCCGTGCGGCGAGTACCAGGCCTCCATGTCGTGGTTGCCGGTGGTCACCATCCACGGCACGGACTTGGCCACCGACTCGGTCTGGGCGAGGAACTGGTCCCACACCCGCGCGTCGTAGGTGTCGTGGTCGGAGCCCTGGCCGTCGTCGTCCGCGTAGCAGATGTCGCCCGCGTGCAGGTGGAAGGAGGGGTTCTGACCCAGGATCAGCTGGTCGTTGGCGAGCGCGTGGTAGCTGACGCCCTGGTCGCCGAAGGCGGTGAAGACGAACTTCTCGGCGCGGGCCGGGGCGGTGCGGAAGGTGCCGACCGTGGAGAAGTGGCGCGCGTCGGCCGGGTCGAAGCCGTCGTGGCCGACGCCGTAGTAGTACGTGGTGCCGGGCCGCAGACCGTCGAGGGCCGCGTGCAGGTAGTACTGCCGGACGGCGGGGAGCTTGGCGGAGAGCGACGGGGTGTGCAGCGCGCGCACCTCGGCCTCGACCTTGCGTCCCAGGTCCCAGCGCCGAAGGCCGACCCGGATGTACGGGCGCCTGACCGCGAACGGCACCTGCCAGCTCACCCGCATCTGGCTCCTGGGGTCGGCGCCGAAGGCGAGGTGGCGGCCGAAGGGGGCGACCAGGGATCCGTCGACGGCGGCGGTGGCGGGCGAGGCCAGCAGGGCGGGGGAGGCGGGAGCCGGTACGGCGGGGGACGCCTGGGCCGAGCCGACCAGCAGACCGGAGCCGGCGACCACTCCCGCGGTGGCCGCCGAGGTGCGCAGCAGGCCTCGGCGGGTGAGCTTCGTACGGAGGTACTCGTGCTGCTCGGGCATGCTCATCCGGGCCGCGAGCCGCTCCGGAATACCGACGCGCGGGGTGTGCGAGGGCAGGGGAGCGTCCCTGCGGGGATTTCCAGTCATGCCCCCGAATTTCCCCGCACCACCCGACCGTTGCGGGGCGACCGGGTGAACGGGAGCTGACCGGCTCACCATGTGTCCGTATGCCGGACGTTACGTGTCAATCAATGGGACGAAGAGTAGGGTCCAAACATGTCTCGCAGCATTCGCCTCGCAGTGATCCCCGGTGACGGTATCGGCCAGGAAGTCGTCGCCCAGGGCCTGAAGGTCCTGACCGCGGCCCTCCCGCAGGACGTCAAGCTGGAAACCAAGGAGTACGACCTTGGTGCCCAGCGATGGCACGCGACCGGCGAGACGCTGCCGGACGCGGAGCTGGAGTCGCTCAAGCGGCACGACGCGATCCTGCTCGGCGCCATCGGCGACCCGTCCGTACCGTCGGGCGTACTGGAGCGCGGGCTGCTGCTCAAGCTCCGCTTCGCCTTCGACCACTTCGTCAACCTGCGCCCGTCGAAGCTCTTCCCCAACACCTCCACCCCGCTGGCCGGGCGCCCCGAGATCGACTTCGTCGTGGTGCGGGAGGGCACCGAGGGCCCGTACACCGGCAACGGCGGCTCGCTGCGCACCGGCACGCCGGCCGAGGTCGCCACCGAGGTCAGCGTCAACACCGCCTACGGCGTCGAGCGGGTGGTCCGCGACGCGTACGAGCGCGCCAACGCCCGCCCCCGCAAGAAGCTGACGCTGGTTCACAAGAACAACGTCCTGGTCTACGCGGGCCACATGTGGAAGAACATCTTCGACCAGGTGGGCCAGGAGTACCCCGAGGTCACCACCGACTATCTGCATGTCGACGCCGCGACGATCTTCTTCGTCACCCAGCCCGAGCGGTTCGACGTGATCGTCACCGACAACCTCTTCGGCGACATCCTCACCGACCTCGCCGCGGCCGTCACCGGCGGCATCGGCCTGGCCGCCTCCGGGAACATCAACCCGACCGGGCAGTTCCCGTCGATGTTCGAGCCGGTGCACGGCTCCGCGCCGGACATCGCGGGCACCGGCAAGGCCGACCCGACGGCGACGGTCCTCTCGGTCGCCCTGCTCCTGCGCCACCTCGGCTTCGAGCCGCAGGCCGCCCGCATCGAGGAGGCCGTCGCGGCGGACCTGGAGGCCAGGGACGGTACGGCCCGCACCACGGACGAGATCGGCGACGCCCTCGCCGCACGAGTAGCGGGCTGAGGCCCGCACAGCGCACTTGGCACCACCCACGACAGCGCCGGGCCGGGATCTCGCAATCCGGGCACCGGCGCTGTCCGCGTTGCCCCGTCTGGGCTACTGCCCGGTTGGGTGCGACCATCGGACCCGGACCGCGCACACCGGTTCCGGCGGCGGAGAGCCACGAGCGATAATCGGACGTGGCATCGCCGTCCGCGGGGAAACTCGGACGTCCCAGTAACGACCGGTACGTTCAAGATCTTCGTCAGCGCGGCCGCCACACACCGCACCGGTGCCCGCACGGTGGGTCGGACCCCTACCCCCGGCCGGAGGGCTGGGCCGGTGACCTCCCCCAGCTCATGCTGGGCGGTACCCCCGGGTATCGGAACACGCAGCGAAGGACACGCATTCATGACGACGCCCACGATCGAGCTCAAGCCCTCCTCGCACCCGCTGTCCGACGCGGAGCGGGAGCAGATCCTGGCCGCCCCCGGCTTCGGCCGTCACTTCACCGACCACATGGTGACGATCCGGTGGACGGAGGGCCGCGGCTGGCACGACGGGCAGCTCGTGCCGTACGGGCCGCTCTCCCTCGACCCGGCGACCAACGTCCTGCACTACGCGCAGGAGATCTTCGAGGGCCTCAAGGCCTACCGCCAGCCCGACGGCTCCGTCGCCATGTTCCGCCCCGACGCCAACGCCCGGCGCTTCCAGGCCTCGGCGCGCCGGCTGGCCATGCCCGAGCTGCCCGTGGAGACCTTCATCGAGGCGTGTGACGCGCTGGTCCGGCAGGACAAGAAGTGGGTGCCCGCGCACGGCGGCGAGGAGTCCCTCTACCTGCGCCCCTTCATGATCGCCACGGAGGTCGGGCTGGGCGTCAAGCCCGCCAACGAGTACCTCTTCGTCGTCATCGCCTCTCCGGCCGGCGCGT
Organism: Streptomyces sp. NPDC002446; assembly: GCF_053595675.1. Taxonomy (NCBI): domain Bacteria; kingdom Bacillati; phylum Actinomycetota; class Actinomycetes; order Kitasatosporales; family Streptomycetaceae; genus Streptomyces; species Streptomyces sp. NPDC002446. The sequence goes on from NZ_JBSFYC010000099.1 coordinate 8,671, forward strand.
ACTTCGCCGGCGGCGTCAAGCCGGTCTCCATCTGGCTGTCCGAGGACCGGGTGCGCGCCGTCCCCGGCGGCATGGGCGACGCCAAGACCGGCGGCAACTACGCCGCGTCGCTGCTCGCCCAGGCCGAGGCCGCGGTGCACGGCTGTGACCAGGTCGCCTACCTCGACGCCGTGGAGCACAAGTGGGTCGAGGAGCTCGGCGGCATGAACCTGTACTTCGTGTACGGCGACAAGATCGTCACGCCCACGCTGACCGGCTCCCTGCTGGCCGGTGTCACCCGTGACTCCCTGCTGTCCGTCGCCCGCGACCTGGGCTTCGAGTCCGAGGAGGCCCGGGTCTCCATCGAGCAGTGGAAGGCCGACACGGAGAACGGCACCCTCACCGAGGTCTTCGCCTGCGGCACCGCCGCCGTGATCACCCCGGTCGGCACGGTCAAGTGCGCCGGCGGCGAGTGGACGCAGTCCGGCGGCGAGCCCGGCAAGGTCACGCTGAAGCTGCGCGAGGCGCTCCTGGACGTCCAGCGGGGCGTCGCAAAGGACACGCACGGCTGGATGCACCCCCTGGGCTGATCCCGTACCTCCCGGGGAGCCGCCCCCGGAGACGACCGAGGCCGCCCCGGCATGCTGTCGGGGCGGCCTCGGTCCTGTTCTCGCCGGCTCAGCCGGTCTCCGCCGGTGCCTTGGCGGGGGCGGGGGAGGGGAGGGGGCGCACCGCCGGGACGGGGCGCGGATCGCGGGCGGTGAGGGCGAGGTAGGCCGCACCGGCCACGGCCGCCGCGAGCAGGAAGCTGACGTCGATGCCGCCCGTGTAGGCCAGCAGCGGGCCCTCGTACAGGGGCGTGGCCACCGCCGTCAGGCCGACCGCCGAGCCCAGCGCCCAGGCGACGGCCGCCGGGATGCTCCAGCCCGCCCGGTACCAGTAGATTCCGCCGCGCGTACCGCGGTTGTAGACCTGGAGCGACTCCGGGTCGTAGGTGCCCCGGCAGCGGGCGAAGCCGATCACGGTGATCACCGCCCAGGGCGTGCCGACCGCGGTCATCAGCAGGACGAAGGAGGTCATCGCGTCCTGCGCGGCCCACAGGAAGTGACCGGCGTAGACCAGCGCGGTCGAGATCCCGGCGACCACGTACGTGGCCTGGGTGCGGGTCGCGCGCGGCAGGATCGCATCGAGGTCCAGGCCCATGCTGTAGAGCATCAGACCGGCGTTGCCGACCGAGCCGGCCGAGGCGTTGAGCAGCAGCAGGCCCAGGAACCAGAAGGGGGCGCCGGCCACCAGCGGGCCCGCGTAGTCCTCGCCCGCCCCGACCGCCAGGGCGGTGAACGTGCCGAAGAGCTGCGGCACCAGCAGGCCGATCACCAGGCCCAGACAGGTCGCGCCGAAGACCTTCTTGGAGCTGTGCCGCCGCGGGGAGATGTAGCGGCTGTAGTCGCCGAGCAGGGTGATGAACGCGATCGGACCGCTCAGTCCCGCGGAGACGGCGGCCAGCAGCCAGGTCTGCCAGAAGCCGCCGAGCACATACGAGCTGCCCTGCGGCGCGGCGGTGGTGAAGGTGCCGGCGTACGCCACGATGCCGATCGCCAGCAGGGCCGTCAGGCCGATCGCCAGTACCTTGCTCAGCCGCAGCAGCACCCGGTAGCCGTAGACCGCGCCGAGTGCGGTGGCGCCCGCCAGCAGGGCGTAGACCAGGGCGTAGGTCGCGCCGCCGGTCGGCAGCCCGGTCAGGCGGTGCAGACAGCCGACGACCGCGTCCCCGCCGACCCACAGGGTCAGCGCGGTGTAGCCGAGCGACAGCAGCAGGCCGATGACCGAGCCGATGAGCCGGCCGCGTACGCCGAAGTGGGCGCCGCTGCTGGTGGAGAGGTTGGTGGCGCTGCGCAGGGAGACCAGCGCGAGCGGGGCGGTCAGCAGGGTGCCGGTGAGGGTGCCCGCCACCAGCGAGGTCACCGAGGGCCAGAAGCCCAGCCCGAAGGAGACCGGTAGCCAGCCGAAGATCACAACGCCGAGGGCGAGGTTCGACCCGAGCAGGATCGAGATGAGGTCGCGGGGACCGCTGGTGCGCTCCTCGTCCGGGATGGTGTCGACTCCGCGTTGTTCGATCGGCATGAGGGCTCCCCTGAGAGGCCGGACAACAGTGTGTGAGCAGTGCTCTGCGTGCAGTGCTCCGAGAGGTGGACAGCGCTCGGAATGAGCGGTGCTCGCGCCGTGGAAACTACGGCCGAGATCATTTGAGCGGTGTTCTATTCACCGCCGTTTTAGAACAGCGCTCAATGTGACTCACCCCCATGGAGTAGGTCAACACTTTCGGCTTGACTGATTTCAGAGTTAGAGTGATGCTCTAATCAAGCAGGAAGGTGGGACGGGATGCGGTTGACCCCGACGGAACGCGACCGGCTGCTGCTGTTCGGCGCGGCCGAGCTGGCGCGGACGCGCCGGGCCCGCGGACTGAAGCTGAATGTGCCCGAGGCGACCGCGTTGATCGCGGACACAGTCTGCGAGGCGGCGCGGGACGGGCGCCGCCTCGCTCAAGCCATCGAGGCGGCACGCAGCGTGCTCGGCCCGGACGATGTGCTGCCGGGCGTGGCCGACGTGGTCACCGAGGTGCATGTGGAGGCCGTCTTCGACGACGGCTCCCGCCTCGCGGTGGTCAGCGACCCGATCGGCGGCGTCGCGGCGGCCGCGGGGAGCGAGGGGGCGCCCGCGCCCGGCGCGGTGCTCCCCGGCCCGGCCGACCCGCAGCCCGAGCCCGCGGTGGTGCTGACCGTACGCAACACCGCGACGGTGCCCGTCAGCGTCACCTCGCACTTCCACTTCTTCGAGGCCAACCCCCGGCTGGACTTCGACCGCGGTGCCGCGTACGGCATGCGGCTGTGCGTACCGGCCGGCTCGTCGGTGCGGTTCGACCCCGGCGGCGCCGCGAAGGTCGGCCTGGTCCCGATCGGCGGCGACCGGATCGCGATCGGCTTCGCCGGTCTCGTGGACGGCCCGCTGGACGCACCGGGCGCGAAGACGGAAGCGCTGCGGCGGGCCGCCGCCTGCGGCTACCTGGGAGCGGAGGAGCGGACATGACCATCGACCCCCACGAGTACGCGTCGGTGCACGGCCCGCGGGCCGGTGACCGGGTCGTCCTCGGCGACTCGGGCCTGGTCGTCCGGGTGGAGTCCGACGCCCAGAAGCCCGGCGACGAGTTCCTGGCCGGCTTCGGCAAGACCGCCCGCGACGGGCTGCTGCTGAAGGCCGCCGCGGTCCGCGACACCTGCGACGTCGTGATCAGCAACGTCCTGGTCATCGACGCGGTCCAGGGCATCCGCAAGGTGTCCATCGGCATCCGCCAGGGCCGGATCCACGCCATCGGGCGGGCCGGCAACCCCGACACCCTCGAAGGTGTCGACGTCGTCGTGGGCACCGGCACCTCGATCGTCTCCGGCGAGGGCATGATCGCCACCGCCGGCGCCGTCGACACCCATGTCCATCTGCTCTCGCCACGCGTCATGGAGGCCTCCCTGGCCTCCGGCGTGACCACGATCATCGGCCAGGAGTTCGGCCCGGTCTGGGGCGTCGGCGTCAACTCGCCCTGGGCGCTGGGCCATGCCTTCGGCGCCTTCGACGCCTGGCCGGTCAACATCGGCTTCCTCGGCCGGGGCTCGTCCTCCGGTGACGCGCCGCTGGTCGAGGCGCTCGCCGAGGGCGGCGCCTGCGGCTTCAAGGTCCACGAGGACATGGGCGCGCACGCCCGCGCCCTGGACACCGCGCTGCGCGTCGCCGAGGACCACGACGTCCAGGTCGCGCTGCACAGCGACGGCCTCAACGAGTGCCTCACCGTCGAGGACACCCTGCGCGTCCTGGACGGCCGTACCATCCACGCCTTCCACATCGAGGGCTGCGGCGGCGGGCACGTCCCCAACGTCCTGAAGATGGCCGGCGTCCCCAACGTCATCGGCTCCTCCACCAACCCCACCCTCCCCTTCGGGCGGGACGCGGTCGCCGAGCACTACGGCATGATCGTCTCGGTCCACGACCTGAAGACCGACCTGCCCGGCGACGCCGCGATGGCCCGCGACCGCATCCGCGCCGGCACCATGGGCGCCGAGGACGTGCTGCACGACCTCGGGGCGATCGGCATCACCTCCTCCGACGCCCAGGGCATGGGCCGGGCCGGTGAGACCGTGCGCCGCACCTTTGCGATGGCCGGGAAGATGAAGGCCGAACTGGGCCCGATGGAGGGCGACGGCCCGCATGACGACAACGCGCGGGTGCTGCGCTACATCGCCAAGCTCACCATCAACCCCGCCATCGCCCACGGCCTCTCCCACGAGATCGGGTCGATCGAGGTCGGCAAGATGGCCGACATCGTGCTGTGGAAGCCGCAGTTCTTCGGCGCCAAACCGCAGCTGGTGCTGAAGTCCGGCTTCCCCGCCTACGGGGTCACCGGCGACCCGAACGCCGCCACCGACACCTGCGAACCCCTGGTGCTCGGCCCGCAGTTCGGGGCGCACGGCGCGACCCCCGCGGAGATCTCGGTCGCCTTCGTCGCCCGCGCCGCCGCCGAACAGGGCGGCGACCACCTGCCCACCCGCCGCCGCCGGGTCGCCGTCCGCGGCACCCGCGGCATCGGCCCCGGCAACCTCGTCCACAACTCCCGCATCGGGCAGGTCCAGGTCGACGGGGGCAGCGGGCTGGTCACCCTCGACGGCGACCCGATGCGCTCCGAACCGGCCGACACCGTCTCGCTGTCCCGGCTCTACTTCCTGTGAACGGCCCGTGTGCGCGGCCCGTGTGAACGCCCCGTGTGCGCGGCCCGCGTGGACGAGGACGGCGTGCGCGAGCACCTCTCCCTCGCCCAACCCCCTTGAAAACCCCGCCTGTTACCCCGCTACTACCGCCCCGTGAGGACCCCCCGCATGAGCACCCCTGTCGCCGACGGCTTCCGTATGCCCCCGGAGTGGGCCCGCCACGAGCGCACCTGGATGGCCTGGCCCGGCCCGAACTTCACCTTCGGCGAGGAGGGCGGCGAGACGCTGGCCGGGGCCCGCCGCGCCTGGGCCGGGGTCGCCCGCGCCGTGCGCCGCTTCGAGCCGGTCACCGTCGTCGTCGGCCCCGGCCAGGCCGAGGGCGCCCGCGCGCTCCTCGGCCCGGACATCGACCTCGTCGAGCGCCCGCTCAACGACGCCTGGATGCGTGACATCGGTCCCACCTTCCTCACCGACGGCAAGGGCGCGCTCGCCGCGACCGACTGGGTGTTCAACGGCTGGGGCGCCCAGGAGTGGGCCCGCTGGGACCTCGACGAGAAGATCGCCGAGCAGGTCTCGGCGCTGGCCGGCGCCCGCCGGTACGCCACCGGGCTGGTCAACGAGGGCGGCGGGATCCACATCGACGGCGAGGGCACCGTCCTGCTCACCGAGACGGTCCAGCTCGACCCGGGCCGCAACCCCGGCCGCACCGCCCAGGAGGTCGAGGCCGAGATCCACGCCCACCTCGGCACCACCAAGGCGATCTGGCTGCCGCGCGGCCTGGCCGCGGACTACGGACAGTTCGGCACCCGCGGCCATGTCGACATCGTCGCCGCCTTCGCCCGCCCCGGCACCGTGCTCGTGCACACCCAGCCCGATCCCGACCACCCCGACCACGCGATCTGCAGCGAGATCGTCAAGCTGCTGAGCTCGGCCACCGACGCCAGGGGCCGGCACCTGGAGGTCGTCGAGGTGCCCGCGCCGACCGTCATCGAGGAGGACGGCGAGCTGGTCGACTACTCCTACATCAACCACTACCTCTGCAACGACGGCGTGGTGCTGTGCGGCTTCGACGACCCGCGCGACGAGGAGGCGGCCGCCATCTTCCGCCGGCTCTTCCCCGACCGGACGGTGACCCTCGTCGACGCCCGTACGATCTTCGCAGCGGGTGGCGGTATCCACTGCATCACCCAGCAGCAGCCCCAGGCCTGACCGCAGGCCCCGTAACAGCCGACCCGGAGGTCCCCTTGCCCGGTCCCGTGCGCCGTCCCCGGCGCCGGCTCAACCAGCCCCGCGAGCAGGTCCTCGCCGCGGCGATGGCCACCATCGCCGCGGAGGGCCTGGACCGGCTGACCATGGCCGGCCTCGGCCGTGAGGTCGGCATGAGCAGCGGCCACATCCTCTACTACTTCGGTACGAAGGACGAGCTGCTGCTGCAGACCCTCCAGTGGAGCGAGGAGCAGCTCGGCGCCGAGCGCCGGGCCGCCCTCTCCCGCCGCGTCCCGGCCCGCGAACGCCTGGACGCGCTGATCGACCTCTACCTCCCCGAGGGCCACCGCGATCCGCGCTGGACCCTGTGGCTGGAGGTCTGGAACCGCTCCCAGAACGCCGACGACGAGACCCGCGAGCGCCAGCTCGAACTGGAGCTCGCCTGGCACCGCGACCTGGTCGCCCTCCTCGTCGAGGGCGCCTCCAAGGGCGAGTTCCGCCCCGTCGACGCCGAACGCCTCGCCACCCGCATCCGCGCCCTCCTCGACGGCTTCGGCACCCACCTCGTCGTCGGCCTCCCGGGCACGGACCGGGAACAAGTCCAGCTCCACATACGGGAGTTCCTGGACGAGTCGCTCATGCCGTGAACGGCCCCATGACCGCAACGCACTCAAGTACGCGCGATCGTTGCCGACCCGGCCCTTGCCGACGGACCGCCGGTCCGAGACCGTGATCGGCTATGGGACGAGAGCAATGGAAGAAGATCTGGGTCGGCTCGGCCGGCAACATGGTCGAGTGGTTCGACTGGTTCGTCTACGCCAGTTTCGCGGTCTACTTCGCGGATTCGTTCTTCCCCAAGGGGAATGACACCGCGAACCTCATGAACACCATGGGGATCTTCGCCGTCGGGTTCTTCATGCGGCCGGTCGGCGGCTGGCTGCTCGGCCGGGTCGGCGACCGCAAGGGACGCAAGGCCGCGCTGACGCTGACCGTCACGCTGATGTCCGCCTCGGCGGTGCTGATCGCCATCGCGCCTACGTACGCCGTCGCGGGCTACGGCGGCGTCGCCGTACTCCTCATCGCCCGGATGCTGCAGGGTCTCTCGGTCGGCGGCGAGTACGCGGCCAGCGCCACCTACCTCACCGAGGCGTCCGCTCCCGGGCGGCGCGGCTTCGCCTCCAGCTTCCAGTACGTGTCGATGACCGCGGGGCAGCTGGTCGGCCTCGGCCTGCAGATCGTGCTGCAGCGCACCATGTCCGAGGAGGCGCTGCACAGCTGGGCCTGGCGGATCCCGTTCATCGTCGGCGCGCTGGGCGCCGGGATCGTCTTCTATCTGCGGCGCAACATGCTGGAGACCGACGTGTACGCGGAGGACGAGGGCGCCCGGTCCGACCCCGGCCGCGGCACGGTCAAGGCGCTGTGGGCCCACAAGCGCGAGGCGTTCCTGGTCATCGCGCTCACCATGGGCGGCACGGTCGCGTACTACACGTACACGACCTACCTCACCAAGTACCTCTCGGGCAGCGTGGGCATGGACAAGCCGACCGCCTCGCTGGTCAGCTTCTGCGCGCTGTTCCTGTTCATGTGCCTGCAGCCGCTGGCGGGCCGGCTCTCCGACCGGATCGGACGGCGGCCGCTGCTGATCACCTTCGCGGTCGGCTCGACGTTCCTGACCGTGCCGATCATGACGCTGCTCAAGCACGCCGGCAGCTTCTGGCCGGCCCTCGGGCTGTCGCTGCTGGCGCTGGTCGTGGTCACCGGCTACACCTCGATCAACGCCTGTGTGAAGGCCGAGCTGTTCCCGACCGGCATCCGGGCGCTGGGTGTGGCGCTGCCGTACGCCATCGCCAACGCGCTGTTCGGCGGCACCGCGGAATATGTCGCCCTGTGGTTCAAGAACGGCGGCATCGAGTCCGGCTACTACTGGTACGTCGCCGGCTGCGCCGCCGTCTCGCTGATCGTCTACATCACGATGCGCGAGACCCGCACCATCGATCTGCACCGGGTCGGCAAGCCGTCCCGCGGAGAGGGCGACGACGAGGGCAGCGGCTCCCGCGTGCTCGCATCCTGAGACGGACGGAGCTGCGGGGGCGGTATGTGCCAGACTGCCCCCGTGCTCTCGTTCGCCATGATTATTGGCAGCAGGCGCGCCGGTCCGCAGTGACCTCCCCGTACGAACCGAGTACGGCGTGGCCACCGTCGTCCCAGACCCGCGCGCAGACCTCTCGCACCCGCGAGGGGTTTTTTCGTTTCCGGCCCACACCTCACCGGAGGCGGAGCGCGAGGGATCATGGAGGGGCGGTGGAACCGGTAATTCCGGTAGACCGAGATCCCGACAGGAGCCAGATCAGCATGACGGACGCACATAATGCCGCCCCCTCGGCCGCTTCCCGTCCCGCCGGCGCAGTGTCCGACGACTTCCATGTCTTCGACACCACGCTGCGCGACGGTGCACAGCGCGAGGGCATCAACCTCACCGTCGCCGACAAGCTGACCATCGCCCGGCACCTCGACGACTTCGGCGTCGGCTTCATCGAGGGCGGCTGGCCCGGCGCCAACCCCCGGGACACCGAGTTCTTCCAGCGCGCCCGCGAGGAGATCGACTTCCGGCACGCCCAGCTGGTGGCGTTCGGCGCGACCCGCAAGGCCGGCGTCCGCGTCGAGGACGATCCGCAGGTCGCCGCGCTCCTGGAGTCCGGGGCCCCGGTGATCACGCTGGTCGCCAAGTCCCATGTCGGGCATGTGGAGCTGGCGCTGCGCACCACGCCGGAGGAGAACCTCGCGATGGTGCGGGACACCGTCGGCTACCTGCGCGCCCAGGGCCGCCGGGTCTTCCTCGACTGTGAGCACTTCTTCGACGGCTATGCGCTGGACGCGGTGTACGCCAAGGACGTCGTACGGACCGCGGCCGAGGCGGGCGCGGACGTGGTGGTGCTCTGCGACACCAACGGCGGCATGCTCCCCGCCCAGATCACCGCCGTCGTACGGACCGTACTGGCCGACACCGGCGCGCGGCTGGGGATCCACGCCCAGGACGACACCGGCTGCGCGGTGGCCAACACCCTGGCGGCGGTGGACGCCGGAGCCACCCACGTCCAGTGCACCGCCAACGGCTACGGCGAACGGGTCGGCAACTCCAACCTCTTCCCGGTCGTCGCCGCCCTGGAGATCAAGTACGGGCGCCGGGTGCTGCCCGAGGGCAAGCTCGCCGAGACCACCCGGATCTCGCACGCCATCGCCGAGGTCGTCAACCTCACCCCCTCCACCCACCAGCCCTACGTCGGCGTCTCCGCCTTCGCCCACAAGGCCGGGCTGCACGCCTCGGCCATCAAGGTCGACCCGGACCTCTACCAGCACATCGATCCGGCGCTGGTCGGCAACACCATGCGGATGCTGGTCTCCGACATGGCCGGCCGGGCCTCCATCGAACTCAAGGGCAAGGAGCTGGGCTTCGACCTGAGCGACGACCGCGAGCTGGTCGGACGGGTCGTCGCGCGGGTCAAGGAGCGCGAACTGGCGGGCTACACGTACGAGGCCGCCGACGCCTCCTTCGAACTGCTGCTGCGCGAAGAGGTCCAGGGCAAGCCGCTGCGCTACTTCACCGTCGAGTCCTGGCGGGCGATCGTCGAGGACCGCCCAGACGGCACGCACGCCAATGAGGCGACCGTGAAGCTGTGGGCCAAGGGGGAGCGGATCGTCGCCACCGCCGAGGGCAACGGCCCGGTCAACGCGCTGGACCGGGCGCTGCGGGTGGGCCTGGAGCGGATCTATCCGCAGCTGGCGCACCTGGAGCTGGTCGACTACAAGGTGCGCATCCTGGAGGGCGCGCTGGGCACCGGCTCGATCACCCGGGTACTGGTGTCCACCAGCGACGGCAAGGGGGAGTGGTCGACGGTGGGCGTGGCGGAGAACGTCATTGCGGCGTCGTGGCAGGCGCTGGACGACGCGTATGCGTATGGGTTGTTGCGGGCGGGGGTTACGCCGGAGGTGTAGCTGCCCACGTTGTCGGCTGTCCCGCCGTGGGGGTTGCGCTTGTTTCGCCTGCGGCGGGCGGTGTCCGCTGCGCGGGGCTGTTCGGCTGCCGGTGGCGGTCCTCCGGGGCAGTGTTTCCGGACTGCTTCGCTTTACGCTCCGCTTCGCTCCGCCTTTGCTCTTCATCGAGCCTTCGGAAGCAAAGCCCGGACACCCTGCCCCTCCGGCCCGCCACCTCCCGTGGGTGGGGGAAAAGGGTTGGTGGGGGCGCGCCTGTGTGGTTCCCGACGGGTTCTGCCGCCGTGGTGCTGGCCACGACGGCGAGAGTCCGGCAGCATCAACGACGGCAGAAGCGACCTCACTTACCCACCCACGGGAGGGGCCGGACCGGAGGACGGAGTCCGTAGGGAAAGCCGACAACGTGGGAAGGCCGACACATGTGGTCACGCCGGGGATTTCTCACCGTCTCCACCTCGGGCGCCCTGAGCCTTGCGGCACCACGCCGCACGGCGCCCCGCGGGGCGGAGGACCCGTACACCGCCCTGCGGACCCGTTGGTGCGCGTTGGCGCTCGGCAGCGGGTTCGATCCGGCCGCGCCGCCGTTCGCCGCCGTGCTCAAGGAGACCGGGGACCTTGCGACCGCGTACCAGTCGGGCATGCGGCCCGCGGCCCACGCGCTCTGGGAGGACTGTCCCTACGATCCTCCCTCCGGCATCACCCGGAGCTACAACCGGCTGTGCACCATGGCCCAGGCCTACGCCCAGCCCGGCACCGGCCGCACCGGGGACCGGGGCCTCGCCGATGACCTCCTCACCGGTCTCGACCACCTCGAAGCCACCGTCTACCACTCCGGCACCACCCGCTACGGCAACTGGTGGGAGTGGCAGATCGGCAGCCCCAGACTCCTCCTCGACACCGTCGCGATCCTCGACGAGCGGCTGCCCGGCGGCCTCCCCGGTGAGCTGCGCGACCGCTGCCTCGCCGCCGTCGACCACTTCGTCCCCGACGCCATGCTCGGTGACTACGCGGGCACCAGTACCGGCGCCAACCGCGTCGACCTGTGCCGGGTGGTCGCCCTGCGCGGCATCCTCGGCCGCCTGCCCGGCAAGATCGCGCTGGCCCGGGACGCCCTCTCGCCGGTCTTCCCCTACGTCACTGAGGGCGACGGCCTCTACGCCGACGGCTCCTTCGTCCAGCACTCCTGGGTCGCCTACTCCGGCACCTACGGCTGTGTCCTGCTGGACGGCCTGGGCCGGCTCTTCGCCCTGCTCGGCTCCTCGCCCTGGCCGGTCACCGACCCGGCCCGGCAGATCGTCTTCGACAGCGTCGAGCACGCCTACGCGCCGCTGCTCCACAACGGCCTGATGATGGACAGCGTCAACGGGCGGGCCGTCAGCCGCGGTTATCTGCAGAGCGACGAGCGGCGGGTGCTGCGCAGCGACCACTACCACGGGCATGCGCTGATCGCCGCCGTCGCGCTGCTCGCGGAGGCCGCGAGCAGCGCCGAGCGGACGCGCTGGCACGGCATGATCAAGGGCTGGATCGCCCGCGACCGCACGCTGCCGGTCCTCACCGACCGGCAGTACGGCGTCGCCGACCTCGCCCGGCTGCGGAAGATCGCCGACGGCCCGGTGGCCGCCGCGCCCGAACCCGTCGGCCACCGGCTCTTCCCGGCCATGGACCGCGCCGTGCACCGCCGCCCCGGCTGGGCCGCGGGCCTGGCCATGGCCTCCGACCGCATCACGTACTACGAGAACGGCAACGGCGAGAACCCGCGCGGCTGGCACACCGGCGCCGGCATGCTCTATTGGTGGGGCGCGGACTTCGCGGGCGACCAGTACACGGACGCCTTCTGGCCCACCGTCGACCCCTGCCGGCTCCCCGGTACGACCGTGTCCACCAAGCCCCTCGCCGACAACGAAGGCGGCGGCTGGGGCGAACCCAGGCCCACCGCGCGCTGGGTCGGCGGCACCACCGACGGCGAATTCGCCGCGATCGGCCAGGACCTGCGCGGACTGTCCTCGACCCTCACCGCCCGCAAGTCCTGGTTCGCGCTGGCGGACTGCGTCGTGTGCCTGGGCGCCGGTATCAGCTGCGGCGACGGCGTGCCCGCGGAGACCGTCGTGGACAACCGCTGCCTGGGCGAGTACGGCACCCAGGCGCTCACCGTCGACGGCGTACGACAGCCCGGCACGCTCGGCCGCCGCGCCTCCTTCCGCTGTGCGCGCTGGGCCCACCTCGCCGGGCACGGCGGCTGGGTCTTCCCCGGCGGGGCACCGCTGAACACGCTGCGTGAGGCCCGTACCGGCTCCTGGCACGACATCAACGCCACCTCCACCCGGCAGCCCTTCACCCGCCGCTACCTCACCCTCTGGCACGACCACGGCACCGACCCGGCCGATGCCCGCTACGCGTACCTCCTGATGCCGGGCGCCACCGCACGTGCCGTCGCGGGGCGCGCCGCCGACCGGCGCTGGCTGACCGTGCTCGCCAACGACGCCGGCCGTCAGGCGGTCGCGGTCGACCCGCTCGGCGTAACGGCGGCGAACTTCTGGCGGGCAGGGCGCGCGGGGCCGCTCGCCAGTAGTGGTCCGGCGAGCGTGCTGGTGCGCGAGCGGCGGGGCGCGGTGCGGGGCCGGACGGCGCGGCTGTGCGTCGCCGCCCCGGACCGCTCCGGCGCAACGCTGGAGATCACCTGGTCACGGCCGGTGCGCGCGGTGCTCGACCACGACCCGGCGATCGAGGTGCTGGCCACGGGGGACGCGCTGCGGCTGCGCCTGGCCCCCGGGACCAGCTGCGCCACCCACGGCTGCACGGTGCGGCTGCCCTGACCCCGCCGCTTTGACCAGGACGGCAACCCTCCGCTGCCGTTTGTCGGGCCCATACAGACCAAGGACGGCTCCGCCACCCGAACGGACGCCGGGCCGCGGGCCGCGTACAGGACGGTTCTGTACTGCCTGCCCACCAAAACGCATGGGACGTTGTACGAAACCGACATCGGTGTGCGGCGCCTCGCACACGTACCGTCGATACATGACCACTGTCGAAGATCTGCCCGCCGGCGCCACCGACGCCCGCGGGCGTGTCGCCGAGCTGCACGCCATCCGTGAGCAGGTCCGGCGAGGGCCCAGTGAGCGGGCGACCGAGGCGCAGCGTGCGAAGGGCAAGCTGACGCCGCGCGA
>NZ_JBSFYC010000100.1:0-20529 GCF_053595675.1 Streptomyces sp. NPDC002446
GGGTGTCCGGACGTAAAGCGAAGCAGTCCGGACACCCTGCCCCGGAGGACCGCCACCGCACCCCGAAAAGCCCCGCGCAGCGGCACGCACCGCCCGCCGCAGGCGAACCCCGCGCAACCCCCACGGCGGGAAAGCCGAAAACGTCGGCCAAGGCAAAGCGCAGCGGAAGGGCGGATAGGGTTGCGCCCCGTGCGATCCCGACTCCGCCCCGCGCTGCTGTGGCTGCTGCTGCCCTACGTCCTGTTCCTGGCGGTGCTGCCGCTGGTGAACCGGGTGCGGCCGACCGTGTTCGGGCTGCCGTTCCTGGTCTTCTGGATGCTGGTGGCGACGCTCGCCACGCCGCTGTCGGTGTGGCTGGCGCGGCGCGCCGACCGCAAGCGGGGCTTCGGCTCCGGCTCCGGCTCCGGCTCCAGCAAGGAGGACGCGTGAACGCCGCGGTCGCCACCGCCGTATTCGGCGGCTTCATGGTGCTCACCGTCGTCCTCGGACTGCTCGCGGTGCGGGGGAAGGGCTCCGGCGGCGGGCTGGCCGAGTGGTCGGTGGGCGGCCGCAGTCTGGGCACCGTCTTCATCTGGGTGCTGATGGCCGGCGAGAGCTATACGAGCTTCAGCTACCTCGGCGCGGCCGGCTGGAGCTACAACTTCGGTGCGCCGGTGCTCTATGTGCTGGCCTATATGTCCTGCGGCTATGCGATCGGGTACGTCGTCGGGCCGATGCTGTGGGCCTACGCCCGCCGGCACGACCTGGTGGGCATCACCGACATCGTCGCGCACCGCTACCGCCGGCCCTGGCTCGGCGCCGCCGTCGCCGTCCTCGCCACCGTGTGCCTGCTGCCGTACATCCAGCTGCAGATCACCGGTATGGGCGTGGTCGTATCGACCATCTCCTACGGGACCATCAGCCTGAACTGGGCCTACTTCATCGGGTTCGCGGTCACCACCGGCTTCGTCGTCATCAGCGGGCTGCGCGGCAGCGCCTGGGTCTCGGTGCTCAAGGACATCCTCGTCATCGGCACCCTCGGCTTCCTCGTCGTCTACGTTCCGCTGCACTACTTCGACGGCTACGGGCCCTTCCTGGACCGGATCGTCGCCGAGAAGCCGCAGTGGCTGACCTTCCCCGGCCATGCCTCGGGCGGCCTGGGCGGGCTCTGGTTCGTCACCACCACCGTCGTCAACTCCCTCACGGTGGTGATCTTCCCGACGACCGTGGCCGGGTACCTGGGTGCCCGCAACGCCGAGGTGCTGCGCCGCAACGCCCTGTATCTCCCCTTCTACAACGTGCTGCTGTTCGTGCCGATGCTGCTGGGCCTGGCGGCGCTGTTCGTGGTGCCGGGGCTGACCGGCGCGGACTCCAATCTCGCGCTGTTCAAGCTGGTGGTGGACTCCCTTCCGGCCTGGGCCGTGGGCCTGATCGGGGTGGCGGCCGCGCTCTCCTCCATCGTGCCGATGGCCGTGTTCATGCTGGTCATCGGCACGATGTGGGGGAGGAGCGTGCTGGGGGCGATCCCCCGTCTCAACAGAGGGGCGGCCCGGGGGGCTTTGGGGGAGGCGACGGGCGGGCGTCAGAAGCTGTGGTCCCAGCTGGTCGTGGTGGCGGCCGGAACGGTGGCGCTGCTGCTGACCTACACCGCCCCCGACACCCTCGTCCGGCTGTCCTTGATTTCGTACGAGGGCATGGCGCAGCTCGTGCCGATGCTGCTGGTGGGGCTGGTGTGGCGGCGGCTGACGCTGTACGCCGCGGTGAGCGGCCTGGTGGCGGGCTTCGCTCTGGTGTGTGTCCTGGTCTTCGGGGGACACGACCCGGTGTGGGGGATGAACGCCGGACTCGTCGGGCTCGCCGTGAACGTGGTGGTGGCGCTGGCGGTCACCTGGCTGGGGCCGTGTGAGCGGGACGAGCGGCCGGACGCCGAGGTGCTGGCGCTGGACGACGAGTTCCCTCGTGCCGAGGCTCCCGTGCGGCGCGTGCCGGTCAGCCCGCCGGCTTCGTGATCTTCTTGCCGTCCTTGGAGACCGCGAACCACAGGCCCATCTTGCCCTGGCCGGTGATGTCACCGGGCTGCTTGTCGCCGGTGAACCAGTAGACCGGCCAGCAGTCCACGGCCAGCTGCTTGATGCCGTCGGGGCGGGTGACGGTGGTGATGAGCTTGGGGGCGATGCCGGTGAGCTTGGAGCGGTCGGCGGGCTTGGCGGGCTTCCAGGTGTCCAGGCAGGCGTCGTTGCAGGCGAACTTCATCGGCCAGGCGCTGTCCTTGTTGAAGCGGTAGAGGGTGCGGCCCTTGCCGTCGACGAGGATCTCGCCGAGCTCGGGCTGGTTGAACACCGAGACGTCGGCGGGCTCCTGGGTGCCGGCCTTCTTGCCGTCGGCGGCCAGCGCGTTCCAGGTGCCGCCGACGCCGTGGCCCTTGGTGTCGCCGGGCTTGGTGTCCTTGGCGTAGCGGTAGGCGGGCCAGCCGCCGATGGTCAGCTGCTTGACGCCGTCGGCGCGGGTGACCGAGCCCAGTGCGCTCTTGGCGATGCCCGCGGGGGCGGTGGCGCCGTCGGCGGGGACCGGCGGCCAGGCGGTGGCGCAGGAGCCCGAGCAGTTGGACTTGGGGGGCTCGGCGGTGTCCTTGTCGAAGCGGTAGAGGGTCATGCCCTTGGCGTCGGCGACGACCGGGCCGAGCTTGGCGTCCTGATGCAGCGCCAGCGTCCCGGCGCTCGGCCCGGCCTTCGCTTCCTTGCCGCTGTCGCCGCCGGCCTCGCCGCCGTATCCGCCGTCGCCCTGACCCGAGCCGGAGGAGCCGTAGCCGTAGTCGCTGGTGCCCTGGCCGGCGGGCTGGACGGTGTCGGTGGTGGGCGTGTTGGTGCTCTGGTCGCTGCTGCTGCCGCAGGCGGCGGTGAGCGCCAGGGTGGCGGCCGCGGCGGCCGCGAGTCCCGCACGACGTCGAGTGATCATGGTGTCTCCTCTGCCGGTTGGTGGTGTGGTCGATTGCTTGCGGGTGGTGGTGCGTGTGGACGGTTGCCGTCGCCCGGGAAGTACGCGGTCGGAGGTGCCCGGCGTTCAACCGCCGCGAAGTTTTTTCCCGGCCCGCGAAAAGCCGCGCGAAACCGGTCAGTTGCCGCCCTGTACCCGCAGCGCCAGTGCCGGGCAGCGGCGCACCGCGAGCTGTGCGCGGCGCCGCATCCGGGCCGGCAGCGGCATGCTGGCCCGCTCCGGGAAGCCGTCCGGGCCGAGCTTGACGATGCCCGGCACCACGTCGGCGCACAGGCCGTGGCCGCGGCACAGCGTCCAGTCGACCAGCAGCCGCTCCTGCGGCGGGGCGGCCGACGGCGACGGTGCGGGTGTGGTGTCCGCGGGCGGCTGGTGCCCGGTGACCGGCAGGGCCCCGGTCACCGGGCGGCCGCACCCGAACCCCCGCGCATGCCGCTCGAACTCCTCGGGGAAGGCGGCGAGAGCCGAGGCGACGAAGCGCGCGGTACCGTCCGGGTGGCTGCAGGCGCCGCGCCGTTGCACCGCCCGCATCCGGGCGTGCACCGCGTCCAGGGCGGCATCGCCGCCGCCCCGTACGGCGCGGGCGAGTTCATCGGCGAGCGCGGGCAGGCCCAGCACACAGGGCCCGCACTGGCCGGCCGACTCGGCACCCATCCACTGCGCGACCCGTACGGTCTCGCCCGCCGGACAGGTGTCGTACGGCAGCGGCAGCACCGCCCCGGCGCCGAGCACCGCGTTGTACTCGGCGAGCGATTCGCGGGACAGCGCCGCGGTCAGCGCGTCGGTGGGGGACACGAACGTCCCGTGGTAGCCGCCGATCAGCACGCCCTGCCCCTGGTCCATCCCGCACAGCGCCAGGACCCGGGCCAGGGACACCCCGTAGGGGACCTCCACGACCCTGCTGCCGGCGACCGTCAGCAGCAGGGTGCCGGGCTCGGCCGGCAGCCCCACGTTCCGGTAGCCCAGTGCGCCGAGCCGTGCGGCGACGGCGAGTTGGGCGTAGGTCTCGGTGTTCGACAGCAGCGTCGGCACACCGTTCAGCCCGCGCTCGCTGGAGCGGATCTTGCGGCCGGAGGGCAGGCCGGGGCCGCCGCCCAGCCCGCTGGTCATGGCCGATCCCTCGCCCGTGACGAACCGCTCGGTGAGCAGGGTGACCCTTAAGGCCGTCCGGACCGGGCCGCGTTCACCGATCGCGCGTCGCACCGATCTCTCGACGTCCTTACGGGTCACCCCGATGGCGACCTCCTGCGCGCCGAGCGCGTCGGCGGCCAGCAGCGCGCCGTCCAGCACCAGGTGCGGCGCGTGCAGCAGCAGCGCGGTGTCCTTGAGGCAACTGGGCTCCCCCTCGCTGCCGTTGACGACCACCGCCGCCTTCCCGTCGGCGCGCTTCATCCCGTCCAGCACGGCGGTCAGCTTGCGGGCGAAGGGGAAGCCCGCGCCGCCGCGGCCGCGCAGATCGGTGTCCTCGGCCAGCGCCACCAGCTCCTGTGCGGAGAGCTGGGGAAGGCCGCCGTGCCGGGCCAGATGCGCCACCCGGTCCATGCGCGGCGTCTCGTCGAGCCCGGCCAGCAGCCGCGGCGGACCGAACGACGCCAGCGTCGGTACGGGCTCCGGCCCGGACGGGGCCGGCAGCAGTTGGATGGGGGCGGGGGCGGTCATGAAAGTTCTCCTGAGTTCCTGCGGGAATCACGCAGCCGCAGCGCCAGCCGTACGGCGACCGCGGCCAGGCATACGGCGTATCCGGCGACGGCCCAGCCGGCCGCCGCGCGGCCCGACTTGAGGCCGTGCACCAGGGCCAGGCCCCAGGCGAGATACGCGCTCATGTGCAGCGCCCGCCACCAGCGGGACGCGGTGATGCCGGTGAACGCGCCGCGGACCGCGCCGGTCACCGCGACGGCGATGAACACATACGCGGCGAGCGTGCCCAGCCCGATGAGCACCGGCCGGGCCCCGTCGGTGAACGGCACCGCGACGGCGGTCGTGCCAACGTGCCCCTCGGCGACCTTCACCCAGATGTGCAGGCCGAGGAAGCCGAGCCCGGCGACGCCGGTGCCGCGGTGCACGGCCTGCGCGAGCAGCCGGTGCGGGGAGTGCAGCACCATCCGGTCGGTGGCGGCCAGTCCCCACAGCACGGTGACCGACAGCGAGACCAGGGCGAGCACCCCGGCGCCGAAGTCCAGAAAGCGCATCAGGGTGTCCATCGCGCCGGAGTGCAGGGTGACGGCGATGAAGAGCAGCAGCGCCGCCGGAAGGGCCGGGCGCAGTACGGCGGTTGAAGTGAGGCCGCCGGCCGGACCCCGGCCCGGCGGCCCGGGTTCCTTCGGCGGACGCCGGGGGCGGGGCAGAAGTGGCGTGGGGCGGGCCCGGTGTGCCGCGCGGCGGCTGGAACGGCTCTGGCGGCTCTGCAAACGCGGTGCGGACATCGGACCTCCCGGTGTCGGGGCACGGGTGCGGGATGCGAATTTCGATGAAATTCCCCTGCGGGGGTATTTGCCCGACGGCTTTTGTACGGGTGACCACCGGTAACACTAAACATTCTGTAACCGGGTGGATACGCAGGGCGTTATCTTGCCGTGATCCGGCTGTGATCCGGATGCGGAAAAGCATCTACGAGCGCGTTCAGGCTTTCGTAAGCTTTATCGCGCTGTGACAAATTCCTGCAGCGGCGTCGCGGCAGCGCGGCGTGACTCCCGATGATGCCGAGTCAGGCGCACGGGGGCGCCCATCTCCTGTCCAAGCCGCATCCCCGCCAGGATCGAGGTAGCGATGTGTGATCTCCTGAACCGCATCTGGTCGCGTCCCCGAGGCGAGTGGAGCCGGGTGGTAAGAAATGAACTCCCGGACCTCTCGGAGAAGGTGGTCGCGGAGTTGCAACGCGGATTTCCCGCATTGGCCGCACTTCTCGGTGATACCCCCATAGAAGAGGCCCAATGGGCGCTGGAACAGGCCCTGCTGACAGTACTGGGTTACCAAAAAGAGTCGGAAAGTAAACGTCCGGCAGTATCGTCCGTAGTCACCCCGATGCCCGTCGCGCGGGCCCGCCAGGACCTCTTCGACGTCCTTGCCGGCCAACGCGAGGCGCCGGACGAGGGGTTGCACGACCTGGCCCGCGCGGCGGGCTGGCCGGTCCCCGAGACCCTCCAGGCCGTCGTCCTCGCCACCCCCGCCGAGGCACCCCAACTCGCCGCGGCGCTCGGGCACGCCCTCATCGGCACCGTCGAGGGCTACACCTGTCTCTTCGTTCCCGACCCGGCCACCCAGACCAGGCCCCGCCTGGAGGCGGCCCTCAAGGGCCGGGCCGCGGCCGTCGGCCACGTCGTCCCGGCCACCGACACGGCCTCCTCCCTCCGCTGGGCCCGGTACCTGCTCACCCTGGCCCCCGGCCGGGTCGGCCCCGACACCCGCCCCGCCTTCGTGGACGACCACCTCTCGGCACTCCTGCTCCTCCAGGACGAGTCCCTCGCCGACGCCCTCACCTCCCGCTGGCTCGGCCCCCTCGAAGAGCTGACCCCGCGCCAGAGCGAACGCCTCGAAGTCACCCTGCTGGCCTGGCTGGAGGGCGGCGGTGCCCCCGAAGCCGCCAAACTCCTCCATGTTCACCCGCAGACCGTCCGCTACCGCCTGCGCCAGATCGAGAAGCTCTTCGGTCCCGTCCTGCGCGACCCCCGCACCCGCTTCGAACTCGAAATGGCCCTGCGCAGCCGCCGCCTGATGGCCCATGTCCGCTCCTACCGCGCCCGCGCCGGCCGCCGCGCCCGCGCCGTAGCCTCCTCGATCCGCCCACTGGGCGTAGCACGAGAGGCCCGGGTGAACGGGCTTTGAACGGACGGGGGTCACCTCCACGGTGCCGGTGAGGGCCTTGCCGTACGGCCCATGGGCGCCATCGCCTTCCGAGGCATGGCGCCCACCACCCACCTCACCGAAGGGCCGGGTTCCGGTCGAGCCTTACAGGTCCAGCTCGGCCACGATGGCCGCGTGGTCGGAAGCCT
Source organism: Streptomyces sp. NPDC002446 (assembly GCF_053595675.1). Lineage (NCBI taxonomy): Bacteria > Bacillati > Actinomycetota > Actinomycetes > Kitasatosporales > Streptomycetaceae > Streptomyces > Streptomyces sp. NPDC002446. The sequence goes on from NZ_JBSFYC010000100.1 coordinate 6,960, forward strand.
GGTTGTCGGGGCCGGTCACGTCTTCGAAGGGGGTGCCGAACTCGAAGATGCCGCGTACCTCTAGCTCGACCTTGTCCACCTTCGCGAACAGTTCTGGCGAGAGCATCAGGTAGTCGATCTTGTCTTCGGCCGTGCACTTCCCATGGGTGCCGAGCGGGCCCTGGTCCGGGTAACTGGGGTGGGTCATCGCGTCCTTGAGGGTGGTGTCCTCCAGGAACCTGAGCGGCGGGCTGCCGGGGGTGTCGTTGAGGTCTCCGGCGACCACGACATGGGCCGAGCGTTCGAGCGCGGCCTGGTAGAGCTGGGAGACGCGCTCGCCCTGGAGCTTGCGCTTGTCGGCGCCTCCGCCACCGCGCTTGCTCTTGAAGTGGTTCCCGAGGAGCCAGAGCGGTTCGCCGTCCAGGTCGATCTCGAATTCCGGGCAGTCCCGGCTGAAGATGTCCCGGGAATCCTTCTTGTCGAAGATGTGCGAGCGTACGGAGGTGATCGGGAGCCGGCTGAACAGCCCCACGTCGATGCCGCGAATGTCGTTTCCGTCGATCAGCATGTTGAACGGATACGGCTCCATGTCGAACTGGCCCGCCAGGCCCGCCAGCACCTGTTTGTTGAAGCGGTGCAGGGTGAGCCGGTCCTCGACTTCGACGGTCAGCAGTATGTCGGCTTTCAGCGCGGCGATGACCCTGGCGGTGTTCTTGACGGCGGCCCAGCTGAGGTCGTTCTTGGCCAGTTCGGCCCAGCCGACCCAGGAGGGCCGTCCCTTGACCTCGGGTCTGACCTCGATGTTCCTGCCCTCGCCCTTGAGCAGCCGGGCACGTCCGCGCGGCTCGTTCACCAGGATGGTCTGGGTGGAGATGTCCTGGGAGACATCGACGCTGTGCTTCTTGAGAAGCTCGATGATGTCTGTCTTGTCGTCGTCCGTATACGTGGGGTGATCGAGGATTTCGACAAGTTTTCTGAAGTCCTCGAGGACGGCGTTGCGTATGGGGTCGTTCTCGCTATCGAAGACGATGGGCCTGCGGAAGAGGTTTTCGCAGTTGAAAGTGGCTATGCGGATGCTCATGGCACCTCCTTGCACACTTCCGATTGTCCGGCGGCGTGCCATGGCTGTCGAACGGAGCAGGGGCGCTCCCGGGGGCGAGGGCCGTCACGAGGAGCGCCGCGCCCGGTGCGGGGCACGTAGACGTCTTGCGTCGATACCGCCCGAAAAGAGGCCCGGACGTGGAAGTTTCTTCTCTCCGTGCCGCAACCTTCCGCCCTCGTGCGCTGTCTCCTGATCACCAACCGGCCCGTGCCCCGGGGCATCTTCCGGCGCGCGGGCGGTCGTACGGAAACATCAGGAGAGACCTCTCATGCGTATTCGCCCCGCAGCCTGCGCGGCGCTCCTCGTGGCGGCCCTCGTCCCCGGCCTTACGGCAACCCCCGCGAGCGCGGCCGCCGCCAAGTACGCGGACGACTTCAACGGCGACGGCTACCGCGACTACGCCGCCTACTCGCCGGGCCACAGCCCGGGCGGCGGCGTCCAGATCACCTTCGGCACCGCCACCGGGCCCGGCACCCGGACCCAGGTGATCGACCAGTCCAGCCCCGGCGTCCCCGGCGCCGACGAGGACGGCGATCTGTTCGGCGGGGTGCTGGCCCCGGCCGACTTCAACGCCGACGGATACGCGGACCTGGCGGTGACGGCGTACGGCGAGGACATCGACGGGCGTACGGAACAGGGCTCCGTCACCGTACTGTGGGGCAGCGCGAACGGACTCTCCGGTGGCACCGCCGTCCCCAACATGGGCGCCAAGCGGTCCGACGGCCACTTCGGCCGGGACCTGGCCGCCGGGGACTTCGACGGGGACGGCAAGAAGGACCTCGCCGCGATCAGCGCGGGCAAGACGTATGTCTACCGCGGTCCGATCACCCCGGCCGGTGTGGCCGGTACGGTCTCCACCCTCGACAGGTCCTCGGCGAGCCTCGACGCCCGGTCCCTGGTCGCCGGGAACGTCAACGGCGACGGCAGGACCGACCTGGTCGTCGTCGGGCTCGCGAACGCCCCCGAGTTCGGTACCGACGCCTGGTTCGTCAAGGGCGGCTCCACGCTGACCCCGGGCAGGACCCTGCGCCTGGTCAACGGCTACGGGGACGGCGGCGAAGGGGCGGGAGTGATCGCCGACTTCAACAAGGACGGCTACGGGGACCTCGCGGTCGGCAGCATGATGTACGGCAACTACCAGGGCCGGGTGTCGCTCTGGTACGGCTCCGCGACCGGCCCCGCCACCAGTGCCCGCATCACCCAGGCCACCGCCGGCGTCGCCGGCACCCCCGAGACCGGGGACAGCTTCGGCTCCTCCCTCTCGGCCGCCGACGTCGACGGCGACGGCTACCAGGACCTGGCGGTCGGTGTGTTCGGAGAGAAGATCAACGAGCAGACGACCGAGGGCGGGGTCCATGTGCTGCGCGGCGGCGCGAGCGGTGTCACCGGCGCGGGCTCCCAGTGGTTCGCCCGCAACACCCCCGGCGTACCGGGCTCGGTCGCGTGGAACGACTGCTTCGGCTCCACGGTCCGCCTGCGCGACACCGACCGCGACGGCCACGCCGATCTCTTCGTCACCGGCATCGTCGACGGCTCGCTCCGCTTCCCCGGCACGGCGTCCGGCATCACCACCACCGGCGTCACCTCGGTGGACACGGAGCTCATCGAGGGGATGCTCCAGTAGGAACGCCCCGTCAGACGGGAACGCCCCGTCAGACGGTCCCCGGGCGGGCGACGGCCCCGTCCGCCGGGGACGGCCCGCCGTCGCGGCGGAACAGGGCGGTCCACAGGAAGGGTTCGCCGTAGTGCGGGGAGCCGGCGGGCTCGTCGCGCATGCGGCGCAGTTCGAGCTCCGTCAGGTCGGAGAAGATCCGGCGCAGCGACTCGGGGGTGTAGGCGAGGCCGCCGTGCAAGCGGGCGTCGCGGTAGAAGTCGCCGTCGGGGAGTTCGGAGCCCATCTCGCCGGACGCGAAGCAGGTGAGGGCGAAGTGGCCGCCGGGGGCCAGGGCCCGGTCGAGGAGGGCGAGGTAGCTGATGCGGCGGTGCGGCGGCAGATGGTGGAAGCAGCCGGAGTCGTAGACCAGGTCGTAGGGGCCGTCGAGTGCGGTGCCGGCGAGGGCGAAGGCGTCGCCGCAGTGGAAGGTGACCCGGGCTCCTGCTTCCCGGGCGCGCTCCCGGGCCCAGGAGACGGCCGCCGGGGAGAGGTCGACGGCGTCCACGTCGAAGCCGAGTGCGGCGAGGTGGAGCGCGTTGCGGCCGGGACCGCAGCCCAGGTCGAGGGCGCGGCCCGGGGTGATCAGGCCGCGTTCGAGGTACGAGACGAGGTTCTCGTCGGGCTTCGCGACGAAGAACGGCACCGGCTTGGAGCGGTCCGCGTAGAAGCCGTCCCACCAGGAGGCCCCGTCCGCCGTCCAGCGGTCGGCCTCCGGTGCGAACAGGCCGTCCAGGAGCCTGAGTACGTCGTCCACGGTGCGGATGTGGCGGTCCATCAGGGTTCCTTCCCTTCGCTGTGCCCCTCGTGTGTCCTTACGTTCCCGGGGCGGGGGGCTGCCGGCAGACGGAGCAGCGGTCGGTGCCGTCCCAGTCCTCCCAGCCGAACTCCGCCGGGGTGAGGGGCGCTCCCTCCAGTTCGCGCCGTACGGCGACCCGGTAGGCCCAGACCGCCCCGATGTAGGGGTGGTAGGCGTCGTGAAAGGCCGCCGAGGTCTGCGCCGCGCCGGCCGCGACGACGTGCCGCAGGGTGCGGAGCCGCTCGAACATCGCCTGGGCGGCGCCGGCGACGGCGGTGCTCGCGTCGATGTAGAGGCTCTCGCGCACCTCGTGGATCTTGGCGTCCTCCATCGCCGCGCGGGCGGCCGCGTCCAGATCGGGCTCGGCGTCCGGGTCCTGCGCGATCTGGCGCAGCCGCGCATGGCACACTCCGGCGGCGCGGATGAACTCGATGTACACCGCGCGCCGGCGTGCCCCCACGCCGCGGTCGTCCTCGCGTCGATGCCGCAGATAGTCGGCCAGTACGGTGCCGGATATGGCGATCGAGCCACCGCTGACCGTCGCGACGAGCGTCCCCCAGTCCACGTCTGGAATCTACGTGCGGGTGATCGGAAAGAACAGGAGAAGCAGCGGGATGTGGTCAACTCCGCACGGCCCGGGGTCAGTAGCCGAAGCCGGGCCAGTGCGGATCGTCCCAGCGGTCGTCGCCGGTGAGGCCGAGCAGCCGGATCCGGTGCAGCAGGTCGTCGGGGACGCCGTGGGACCGGAGGCGGGCGGGGGCGTGGCGCAGCAGCCAGGCCGTCAGCTCGGCGCGGGTGGCTTCCTTGTCGTGCCAGGTGTCCCAGGGCAGCTCGTCGCGCAGCAGCTCGGACTCCCACTGGTCCACGGCCTGGGCCAGATGCCGGTCGGCCGTGGGGCGGGTGTGGGTCTGCCAGGTGCCGAGCCAGGGGGTGAGGGTGCCGGACGCCTCGGCGGCCAGCACGAGGACCTGGTGCGCGGGCACGGCGGGGTCGGGGTCGGTGAGGGTGCGCTCCCACCAGGCGTCGAGGAACTCCCGTACCGCCGCGGCCTGTTCGGCGGGCCACTGCTGCCATGAGGCGCGGTGGAAGGTGAGCCCGGCCTCCTCCATGCCGAAGAGGGGCTTGATACGGCCGGCGGTCAGGGCGGTGGCGAACTGGGGCAGGATGCGGCGCAGCACCGATGCCTCGTGGGTCCAGTCGGTGGCCTGCCAGGTGCGGCGCAGGAGGTCGGGGTCCAGCTCCGCGTCCGGCACCTTCAGCAGGGCGAGCTCCTCCGCGCTGCCCCAGTGGCACTCGCAGTTGCTCTCGTCGGGGTGGGCGGTCATCCCGCCGAAGACGGCACAGAGGCGGTCCAGTGCGGCGGACAGCCGCAGCCGGGCGGCATCGGCGGTGCGGTCGGGGTTCGTCATGGCGTACGCCTTCGGGGACTCCGGGTGCGCGGGCGGCCCGAAGGTCGCCACCTTACCGGGTCGCCGGGGGACGCCGGCCGGGGCGGTGGTGTTGACCTGGACATGGCGCATAATCGGGCCGCATGAGAGCGGTCGGAGCGGTAGCCGTGGGTGTGGTGCTCGTCCTCGCCCTTTCGTCCTGCGGTGCGGCCGGGGACTCCCCGGGCGCCGGTGCCGGCTGTCCCCCGGGGGCCGCCGGCTCCCGTAAGGCGGCGAAGGGCTGGGACCGCCCGGCGGACTTCGACGACGACGGCTACCCCGACGCGGTGGACGTGGTGCGCGGCGACCCGGCCACCGTCCAGGGCACCCCGCCCGTCGCCCTGAGCCGCGGCCGGATCGGGCCGCTCGTGGTCTTCATGGGCGGCAGGGACGGACTGCGTCCCACCGGCCGCCCGCTGGCCGACGGCGTGGTCCCGCCGGGCTCCGGCGGCACGTGGAAGGAGGGGTTCGTCCACGCCTACCCCGCCGACCTGGACGCCGACGGGTACACCGATGTCCTCGCCGCGCAGCGGATCCCGAAGGACGAGTACGCCAACCGGTCCCTCGGGTCGATGGTGCTCTTCCGGGGCGGCCCGAAGGGGCTGGGCGCCGAGCCGGTCGCCGTCCCCTACCCGCAGGGGCCGACCCACACCCAGTCCCCGCCCACCGCGATCGGCGACTTCAACGGTGACGACCGGGCCGATGTGCTCGCCCCGGTCGTGGGGAAGACGCCGGGGGAGCTCGGGCAGATCCTCTACGGCCCGTTCGGGGCCGACGGCCGCCCGGCCTCGACCCGCGCCGTCACCGCCCGGGGCGCCGCCCCCGACCTCAGCTACTACTCCTCGCTGCTGGCCGCCGACATCGACGCCGACGGCCGCAGCGACCTGCTGCTCGCCACCGAGACGGACGACCCCGAGGACGACTTCGAGGGCGGCACCCTGCACCCCCTGCGCTGGTTCCGCGGCACCGCCGACGACGGCATGGTGGAGGCCGCCGCACCCCCGGGGGAGTACACCGCGGAGATCTCGACCGGCACGGACTACGACGCCGACGGATACCCGGACACCCTGCTCCCCGGCCCGCGCCCGAAGAACGGCGGCCAGGCCATGCTGCGCGGCGGCCCGCACGGATTCCGCCCCGGCATCCGCAGCCTGCACCTCGACCGCGCCGGCGCGTCCGTCGTCACCGGCGACATCACCGGGGACGGACGGGCCGAGGGGGTGACCACCACCGGGACCGGCAAGTACGGCACCACGCGCCAGCTGGTGGTCTCGACGATCGCGGCGACCGGGGACGGCGCGCGGGCGCGCGATGTGCAGCGCTTCTCGCACGACGACAAGAGCCTGCCGGGCGCGGTCGACAGGACCGCCTTCGGCGGCACCCTCCAGCTCCTGGACGGCGACCGGGACGGCTGCTCCGATCTGCTGACCGGCGCCGTGTTCACCGGCCCGGCCTACCGGCGCGGCGGCTTCTGGGTCCTCCGCGGCGGCGCGGCCGGGCTGCGCACCGACGGCATCCGCCACTACGGGCTGCGGGAGCTGGGTCTGCTGAAGAAGTGACACCGAGCCGGGGCGCGCAGCGGCAGGACAGGGGCCGGCCGGCCCGCGGTGCGCGGACCGGCCTCTCCCGCAGGGTGTGTCAGCGGCACTCACGCCCGCTGTTGATGCAGTTGACCGCCTGGTTCATCAGGCCGTCCGGCATCACATTGATGAAGTCGCCGTGGTCGGTGACCGGTTTGTGGAGCTGTTCGGGGAAGCTGTCGACCGCGAAGCTGTTGCCCTGCGGGACGTCGTAGGTGATGCGCTGCACGAGCTGCGGGATCTGGGTGAAGCCGTTCGGGCAGTTGCCGTTCTGGTCCGAGAAGGTCACGTGGTCACGGTGGTTGGCGCTGTCGATGTCGCGTCCGTTCCAGCAGTTCTGGAAGGCGAAGGTGCGCACGACCTGGGAGCCGTTCGGGCACAGCGGGTACTTGTCCTTGAGCTGGCGGTCCTCGAAACCGGTGCAGCTCCAGGAGGCGTTGGCGTTCTTGACGCCGTTGGTGAACGCCTTGGCGTCACCCGTGATGATCTTCAAGAAGCGCGGCATCGCCCGGACCTGGCCGGCCTGGCTGCCCCGGAAGGTGAGGTTCACGCTGGCCGGGGTCAGCACCGAGCCGTTGTTGCCGTCGTGGCCGGCGCCCGGCTTCTGCTCCGAGGTGCCGTCCAGCTTGCGCAGCACCGGCCAGTAGTGGGTGGACTGGTCGCCGTTCTGGCAGGTGGTGTCGGAGGCGGCGAGTTTGCGGTCGTCGGAGAAGGCGTCGGTGGCCTTGTTGCCGACGTAGTCGTGGGTGTGGTGGGCGCCGTTGCTGACGCCGGGCGTGACGATGACGTTGTCGGAGTTGAAGTGCCCGTCCTCGTTGCGGCCGCACTCGGTGGTGAACGTGCCGGTCGAGGCGCCCTGCCCCTGGGGGGCGGCGAACGGCGGACCGCCCGCGTTCGGCTGGACGGTGGTGATGTCGACGAAGTCGTCGGGGGCGGGGCCTCCGGGCTGCCCCGGCTGCTGCTGCCCGCCGTTCTGCCCCTGGACCTGACCCTGATCCTGGTTCGGGTCCTGGCCCTGGTTCGGGTCCTGGTTCGGGTCCTGATTAGGTTGCTGGTCCTGGTTCGGTTCCTGGGGCTGTCCCTGGTACCAGCCGCTGTCCGCGGACTTGGCGGCGGCCTGGCCGTCCTCGCCCGTCGGCATGGTCGTACAGCCGCTCATCTTCAGCAGGTACTCCGGCCGCCGGGCGTCCTTGGCTATCGCCGTGACCATCGAGCCGATCGTCTTCGCGCGCTGCCGCTTGAGCCGCGCCAGGGCCTCGTCGCCGCTGCCCTCGGTCATCTTGTGGTACGCGTCGGAGACCTGGCGGTCGAGCGCGGCCAGCCCCTTGGAGACCTGGAGCTGGGCGCTGCGCGGCACCTTCTTCAGCCGCTGGCCCACGTCCGGGCACGAGACGGTGCGGGCGGTCACCAGGTGCGGATGGCCGGCGGTCGCGTCGGGATCGTTGTTGCCGGCCAGCGCCGTGGTGGCGACCACCGCCAGACCGCCGCCGCCGAGCAGCAGCGCGGCCGCGGCCACCAGCATTCTGTTCGTCAAACGCGAGCGTTTGTGGGACCGGTCCTGCTGCCGTTGCCTCATGAGATCACTTCGCTTCGTCCGATGAGAGGTGAGGGGGGTGAAGGTGTCAGGGGGGCCGTCGCCGGTGCGGTTCCTCGTAGGGGCTCAGCGGCCGTGCAGCGTGCCGAAGTCGACCTGCCCGGTCTTCTCCAGGACCGTGATGTGGTCCAGCACGACCGTGTTGGCCCGGTTCGCCAGGGCGCGCACCATGGAGTTCTGGGTCTGGTCGCGGACCATCGCGACCAGGCCGAAGACCTTGCCGTGCGCCCGGCGCAGCAGCTCCGCGAAGACCTGCGCGAACTGGTCGCCCGGGGCGGCGTTCATCTGCGCGAGCCAGCCCTGCTGCTCGGGGGTGGGCTGGTTGGCCAGCTGGATGCCCAGCGCCCGCCCGGCCTCGATCGACCGCCGGTCCAACTCGGTGTGCCCGGCGACGAGATGGTCGCCGGCGGTGCGCACCGCGGCGGTGGTGCCCCGCTCCTGCGCCTGCCGGCCCGCGGGCAGCTCCCACAGCCCGGCCAGTCTGACCTTGCGCACGAAGTCCCGGTCCATCGGGGTCAGCGGACCGTAGCGGGTGCTGACCGTCCCGCCCCCGTCGTCCTCGTACGTGACGGTGTTCGTCGCCGCGGACGCGCTCTCACCGAAGAGCTGTACGGGCAGCAGCAGTGCCGCGAGCGTGGCCACGAGCGCGGCGACGACCAGTCCGGTGGCGATGGTCCGTCCGGATGCTGCGGAGTTGCTGAGGATCGACCGCACACGGCCTCCCGGTTCGTCCTACTGGAATGCCACCGGACGCTAGGGGCCGGGCCGGTCCTTCGGACGGGGGTTCTCACCCCTGGACAAATAACGGCCGGGCCCGCCGCGACACTGCTACGGTGCCGCGAGCGGGCCCGCTGCGCGCGATCCCCCGGGTGACGCCTGCGCTCAGCGCGCGTACAGCCCCGCCGCCGCCCACCGGCGGCGCTCCCGCCGGGTGTCGGGCGCCTCGCGCTCGCCCTGTGCGTACAGCGCGTCGATCTCCGCCGCGTACGCCCGGACGATCGCCGCCCTGCGCAGCTTCAGCGACGGCGTGATCAGCCCGGACTCCTGGCTGAACTCGCCCGGCAGCACCCGGAACGCCCGGATCGACTCGGCCCGCGACACCGACGCGTTCGCCTGCGCCACCGCCCGCCGCACCTCCGCCTGCAACTGCTCCTCCGGCGAGGGCCCCGAGCAGTTCCCCGCGCCGTCGTCCGGATCGCCCCGCAACCGCCGCCAGTGCGCGAGCGCCTCCGGATCCAGCGTGATCAGCGCGGTCACATACGGGCGGTTGTCGCCGACCACCACCGACTGCGAGACCAGCGGATGGGCGCACAGCCGCTGCTCCAGCCCCTGGGGGGCCACGCTCTTGCCGTTGCTGGTGATGATGATGTCCTTCTTGCGCCCGGTGATGACCAGATAGCCGTCCTCGTCCAGATGCCCGAGGTCACCGGTCGGCAGCCAGCCGTCGTACAGCCCGCTGCCCGGCCCGTCGTCACCCCCGTTCTCGCCATCGAGATATCCGGCGAACACCACCGCGCCGCGCACCCACACCTCGCCGTCCAGCGCCAGATGGATCGCGCTGCCCGGCAGCGGCAGGCCCACCGTCCCGAACCGCACCTTCCCGGGCGGCTGTACGGTGATCGCGCCGCTGGTCTCGGTCAGGCCGTAGCCGTCGTAGACGGTGATCCCGGCGCCGGCGAAGAGCAGCCCCAGCTCCCGCAGGAGCGGCGAGCCGCCGGAGACGGCGGTACGCACCCGGCCGCCCAGCAGCTCCCGGATGCGGGAGTACACCAGCCGGTCGTAGAGCGCGTGCCGGGCCCGCAGGAACGGGTCGGGGCCGCGCCCGGTGCCCCGCGCCTCCTCGGCGAGGGCCTCCGCGTAACGCACCGCCACCGTCATCGCCGCGTCGAACGTCCGCTGCCTGCCCGCCTGTTCCGCGGCCCGCCGGGCGTGCGCGCAGATCTTCTCGAAGACGTACGGCACCGCGAACAGGAACGTCGGACGGAACGACGCGAGGGCCGGCAGCAGCGCGTGTGACGAGGTGTCGGGCTGGTGGGCGAGCTGCACCCCGCCGCGCAGACACGCCACCTGCACCATCAGCCCGTAGATGCCCGCGAACGGCAGGAAGGCCAGCAGCGAGGGGCGTTCGCCGGGCGCGGCCAGCAGCCCGCCCCAGCCCGCGTAGAGGGTGTCGCACTCGGCCGCGAGATTGGCGTGCGTGATCACACAGCCGCGCGGGCGCCCGGTGGTGCCCGAGGTGTGGACGATCGCGGCGACGGCGCCCGGGGTGACCGCGTGCCGCAGCCGGTGCACCTCCGCCTTGGGCAGCCGGGTGCCCTCCTCGGTCAGCCGCGCCACACAGTCCAGGTCCAGCTGCCACAGGCGGCGCAGCCGGGAGTGCTCGTCGCAGGCCTCCGCCACGGTCATGGCGTGCGCCTCGTTCTCGACGACGATCGCGGTCACCCTCGCGCCGTTGAGGATGCAGCGCAGCTGCTCGGCCGAAGCGGTCGGATAGACCGGCACCAGCTGTCCGCCGATCGCCCACAGCGCATAGCAGAACAGCGTCCACTCGTAGCGCGTGCGGGACATCAGCGCGACCCGGGCGCCGGGCCGGACGCCGTCCGCCAGCAGGCCCCTGGCCAGAGCCATGACCTCGTCACGGAATTCCTTCGCGGACACCTCCTGCCAGCCGTCCGCTGCCCGGTGGTCGCGGCGGGCGAGCTGGACGAAGTCCGGCTGGTGGGCGGCGGTGTCGAAGACGGAGTCGGCAAGACCGCCGGTCCGCAGTGGAGCCGCCAGGGCCGGAACGCTGATGTCGCGCACAGCACCTCCTTGGTGTTCCCCCTTGATCCCCCCTGGTCCACCACCGTCCCGGCGGCAGGGAGGGCAAGTTACCGGCCGGTCTCCCGGCTGCCCAGCCCTGCGGTTACTCTTGAGCGGAAGACGACAAGTCTTGAGGACGCGTCACACAGGGGGAGGCCGCCGGATGTATCGCATCGCCGACACATGGCGCCTCTACACCTCCGCGCTGCTCTTCCTCCTCGCCGGACTCCTGCTCACCCAGAGCGGACTGACGACGGCTCTGACCGCCGCCGCGACCACCGCCGCGGTGCTGCTGCTGTGCAGCGCCTTCCTGATCGCGGCCCTCGCGCCGCCGGTCCCACCGGGCCGGATCCGTACGGCGATCCGCGACCGCGAGCGGCGTACCGCGTTCCTGCCGCAACGCGACCCCGACGCGGCCGGCCGTCCACGCCCCCGAGCACCGGGCCGCGCCTTCCCGACGACCGCGTAGACGCACTCTCCTCTCTTCTCTTCTTTCCTCTTCCGCGTCCGCGCGGCTCGTCACGCCGAATCCACATCCCGGTACGACGAGACCCGTGGAGGGCTCACCCATGTCCGTTTTCGGCTTTCTCGGCGAGGCGCTGGCACGCGGCGCCGAAGCGATCGAACCGCTCTTCGGCACCGCGGCCATGGCCGCCGCCATCGTCCTGTGCACCCTTGCCGTACGCGCCGCGCTGCACCCGCTCGCCCGGGCCGCGGCCCGCGGTGAGAAGGCCCGCGCCGCGCTCGCCCCGCAGCTCGCACAGCTGCAGCGCAAGCACAAGGGCAACCCCGAGCGGCTGCAGAAGGCGATGGCCGACCTGTACGCCAAGACGGGCGCCTCGCCGCTGGCCGGCTGTCTGCCGACCCTGCTCCAGCTGCCCGTCTTCTTCCTGATGTACCACCTCTTCTCCACCGGGGGCGGCGGGCTGCTCGACCACACCCTGCTGGGCGCGCCGCTCGGCGGTCACTGGAGCGAGGCCCTCGCCGACGGCGGCCTCTTCGGTCCGCACGGCCGGGTCTACCTCGTGCTGTTCGCGCTGATCGCGGCGGTCGCCACCTGGAACTACCGGCGGGCACGGGCCGCGGCGGCCAAGAACCCGGCGCCGGCCGCCGGAGCCACCGGGGGCATCGCCGCCCCGCCCGGGATGGCCACCATGAGCAAGGTGCTGCCACTGCTGTCCTTCGGCACGCTGATCACGGTGGCCGTGGTGCCGCTGGCCGCCGGGCTCTACATGGTGACGACGACGACCTGGACGGCGTGCGAGCGGGCGCTGCTGCACCGGGAGGCGAAGGAGAAGAGGGAGAAGAAGGACAAGCAGGAGAAGAGGGGCAAGCAGGAGAAGGGGGAGAAGGGGGGCGGGCAGGCCGGGCGCGCCGTCGGCCGGGACACCGTTACTACCTCTCAGTAACGGTCCAGTCCGTGAACGGGCTCTTGCGGACTGGACGGCCTTCTTGGAGGATCAGCCAAATCACTCGATGGCCGTCCCCCATCGGCCGGCCCGGAAGAACCCTTCCGGGCCGACCCTTCGACCACGGGAGTTGAACCGATGAAGCTGCTGCGAGTCGGACCGGTGGGGGCCGAGCGCCCGGCGCTGATCGACGAGGCGGGAACCCTGCGGGACCTGTCAGGGCTGGTACCGGACATCGACGGGGCGCTGCTCGCGGACGACGGCCGGCTGGCGCGGCTGCGCGCCGCCGCCGCGTCCGGCGAGCTGCCCCGTATCGACCCGGCCGGTCTGCGCACCGGACCGCCGGTGGCCCGGATCGGCAAGATCGTGTGCATCGGGCTGAACTACCACGACCACGCCCGGGAGACGGGGGCCGCGACCCCCGAGGAGCCGATCGTCTTCATGAAGGCCCCGGATACGGTCGTCGGCCCCGACGACGCGGTGCTGGTGCCGCGGGGCAGCGAGAAGACCGACTGGGAGGTGGAGCTGGCGGTCGTCATCGGCCGTACGGCCCGCTATCTGGAGACCGACGAACAGGCCCTGGCCGCGGTCGCCGGCTATGCGGTCGCGCACGACGTCTCCGAGCGCGCGTTCCAGATCGAGCGCGGCGGCCAGTGGGACAAGGGCAAGAACTGCGAGACGTTCAACCCGCTGGGCCCCTGGCTGGTGACCGCCGACGAGGTGCCCGATCCGCAGGCGCTCGGCGTCCGGCTGTGGGTCAACGGCGAGCTGAAGCAGAACGGCACGACCGCCGAGCAGATCTTCCCGGTGGTCGAGGTGGTCCGCTACGTCAGCCAGTTCATGACCCTCTACCCCGGCGACATCATCAACACCGGCACCCCGGCCGGCGTCGCCATGGGCCAGCCGGAACCCAAGCCGTATCTGCGGCCCGGGGATGTGGTGGAGCTGGAGATCGACGGGCTGGGGCGCCAAACGCAGACGCTGCGGTCTGCTTGATTCCCACGTTTTTGTCTGTCCCCAGCTGGTCGCCTGTGGGGCCCGGGGGCTTCGCCCCCGGTTTCGGGAAGGGGCGGGACCGGGGCACCCCTCCTGCCGCAACGGCGAACAACCACGACGGCGAGGGTCCGGCAGCACCAACGACGGCAGAAGAAATCTCCACCCACCCACGGGAGGGGACGGGCCGGAGGGGCCTGGTGTGTGGACGTAAAGCGAAGCAGTCCACACACC
>NZ_JBSFYC010000101.1:0-20303 GCF_053595675.1 Streptomyces sp. NPDC002446
TCCCACCCCCCCCCGGGAGGGGGCGGGCCGGAGGGGCAGGGTGTCCGGACGTAAAGCGAAGCAGTCCGGACACCCTGCCCCGGAGGACCGCCACCGGCAGCCGAAAACGCCCCGCGCAGCGGCAACGCCCGCCGCAGGCGCAACGGCGACAAACCCCCACGGCGGGACAGCCGAAAACGTGCGGCCCAGGCCAAGCGCAGCGGAGCGGCCATATTGACGCCCGCCACCGTCCCCGGTACTCACATGGAAAGGCGTGGGGGCCTGGGAGGGATGCGCGATGACGACTGCGGTACGGCACGAGACCAGGGCGCTGCTGCGGGCACATCTGTCAGCGGCCAGCGGCTACCGGCACCTGACGCGGCACTGCCCCATCTGCCACCAGTTGCTGCGGCTCGCCATGGAGCCGCACACGGCCCGCTCCGGGCCCCCGGTGGTCGCGTCCGCCCCGGCCCCGTCTCCGGGCGCCGACGAGCCGGAGGCGGCCGAGGACGAAAGTCCCGCGGCCCGGTGACCAAGGACGCCTGCGCCACCGCCCGCGCGGTGGCAGGCTGTTGAGTGGTGCCGGAGAAAGTTCACTACCTCAGTGGATGTACCGGCTTCAAGCGACGCGTCATGTGATGGGTGTCACCGAACAAGTTTGACGGGATGCGGAACTTACACCCTCCCTACAACGGGTCAATTTAATATGTGCAATTGCACCACCCTCGAACGGGTCCAAAAGGAGACCGGAGGGTCCGCACGGAAAGGCCTTCAGAGGCCCCCCGAGGGCCCCCTGTGCGCCGTCATGGGCGACGTCGGCGCCACGCCGGCCCGACCGCTCTGACGGGCCACGGAGCGGCCGTACACAAAAAGATCGCGCTGGACCCGGCGGAGTCCAGCGCGATCGATGACGTACCCAGATGGAGCGGGTGTGGGGCCCGTTGGGGCAGGCGCCGCGTCGTATGGAGCTGTGTGGAGCGTGGTTGGAACAGGTCCAGCCAAGTGGTGCGAAGTAGGCATTTTCGGGTTGGGGGCCCCGAAAACAACCTGGTTATGCGGTTATTCAGGCCTCGCTGCGCTGCTGCGGGATGCCCGCGAGCAGTGCGCGGACCTCAGCCTCGCGGTAACGCCGGTGTCCTCCGAGCGTGCGGATGGACGTGAGCTTGCCTGCCTTGGCCCAACGGGTGACCGTCTTCGGGTCCACGCGGAACATCGTGGCAACCTCGGCAGGGGTCAGCAGCGGCTCGGCGTCAGGGGTGCGAGCGGTCATGAGCGGCCTCCTCGGGAGAACCGAACCATCACGGTTCTTTCCTCTAAATTCTGCACCTTGACCCGCGTTGCCCGAAATGGCGGACGCGGGCCGAGTCGGTTATAGGACGAACGGCTTGTCCTCGGCACTACAACTACACCATCTGTCCAGCCACGTCGGCCAAACCGATGGAATTGCCCTCTCAGGTGTTCAACCTCGGCGGATGCCGATGGACCATGCCATAGCGGACAGTCACACGGCCGTGACGATCAGTCACAGCGTGATCAGTCGCCACAGACCCCTCAAGGACCGCAATACCGATCTATCCGCCCTTAGTTGGACGGAAGGAGCCCAGGTCGGGCTCCTTGTCCTATTTTGGCACGAGGGTGCGCCTTGCTAGCAAGACCCGAAGTCAGTGCTTTAGGTCACGCTTGAGGCAATCGCCCGGTTAAGGACCTACGTCCCTTACCGCCCAACCACCGAAAAGCGAACACGGCACTTCCGTACCGCGAACCTTCGGCATCATCGGCCCTCAGCTGGAGAACTGACGTTCGCGCACCGCGCTCCACCGCTGAGAAAGCTTCTCGTACGCGGCACCGGCCCGCTCGCCGTCCCCCTCGCGCAGCGCCGCCAGTCCCTCCGCCACCTCGGCGGCGGATCGGTCCTCGGCGAGCTGCCCTTCGGGCACCGCGTGCACCAGCCCTCCGTAATCCAGCTCCACGAGCGAACGCGGATGGAATTCCTCGAGCCAGCGCCCCACATCTACCAGGCCGTCGATCAGCGGCCCCTCTTCCAGCGCATCCCGCAGCGTACGCAGCCCGCGCGCGATCCGGCGCCTGGCCTGGACCATCGGCGTCCGGTAACGCAGCACAGGCGCCTGGTCACTCTTCGTGTACTCGCGCTCGCCGTCGTCGAAGAGCACGAACCAGCGGACCGGAATGTGCCAGGCCGCCCCGCGGATCCAGGGCCGGGCGTCCGGATTGCGCTCCCGCCACTGCTCGTAGTCGGTGGCCGCCTGCCGGCGCACCACCGGGGGCAGCGCCGCGTCCAGCACCGACGCCGGCAGCAGCTCCTCCAGGCCCTCCAGGGCCTGCCAGCCGCGCAGCCGGGTGCGCCAAGGGCAGATGCAGGTCACCTCGTTGACCACGGCGACGAACGCGTCCGCGCTCTCGTGCACCGGCACCGGCACCGGCGGGGTCGGCAGCAGATCGGCCAGCGCCCGGCGCTGCTCGTCCTGGGCGGTGGGGGTGTCCTCCCGTTTGGCATAGCGCGCCCAGTAGGAGCGCTCCGGCTCGGGGAACGCTGCCAGCGGTTCGTAGACCCGTAGATATGCCATGTACGGGACCTTCACCGACGACGCCACGGCCACGCCCGCTCCTCCAAAGGGAAGTCCACTGCCGGGAGACGCGCTCGAGGGGCCCCCGGCCGGCCTGCGATACGACCAGATCGTCCCACGTCCGTCCCCCGGGAGAGGGTGATCCTCAGCACCTGACCGATCAACCGACCCCGCAGGTCTTACGCTCATTTCAACCGGCCCTCCCCACCCGTAGGAGGGCGTCCATCGCGACTTATGGGAGTCACCACCGTGACTGACGTACGTCCGGCCTCCGCCGGCATCGACGGCGGCGTACTGCACACCCTGTTCCGGACGGAGCAGGGGGGCCATGAGCAGGTCGTTCTCTGCCAGGACCGCGCCAGCGGCCTGAAGGCAGTGATCGCCATCCACAGCACCGCCCTGGGGCCCGCCCTCGGCGGCACCCGCTTCCATGCCTACGCCTCCGAGGAGGAGGCCGTACTGGATGCCCTGAATCTGTCGCGCGGTATGTCCTACAAGAACGCCCTCGCCGGGCTGGACCACGGCGGCGGCAAGGCCGTGATCATCGGTGACCCCGACCTGATCAAGACCGATGAACTCCTGCTCGCCTACGGCCGGTTCGTGGCCTCCCTCGGGGGCCGCTATGTGACCGCGTGCGACGTCGGCACGTACGTGGCCGACATGGATGTGGTCGCCCGTACGAACAAGTGGACCACCGGCCGCTCCCCGGAGAACGGCGGCGCCGGCGACTCCTCCGTCCTGACCGCCTACGGCGTCTTCCAGGGCATGCGCGCAGCCGCCCAGCACGCCTGGGGCGACCCGACGCTGCGCGGCCGCAAGGTCGGCATCGCGGGCGTCGGCAAGGTGGGGCACCTCCTCGTCGAGCACCTCCTCAAGGACGGTGCCGAGGTCGTGATCACGGACGTACGGGCCGCGTCGGTGGACCGGGTGCTGGCCGATCACCCGCAGGTCACCGTGGTGGCGGACACCGAGGCGCTGATCCGCACCGAGGGCCTGGACGTGTACGCGCCGTGTGCGCTGGGCGGCGCGCTGAGCGACGAGTCGGTGCCGGTGCTGACCGCGAAGGTGGTGTGCGGCGCGGCCAACAACCAGCTCGCGCACCCGGGCGTCGAGAAGGACCTGTCCGACCGCGGCATCCTCTACGCACCCGATTACGTCGTGAACGCCGGCGGCGTCATCCAGGTGGCCGACGAGCTGCACGGCTTTGACTTCGACCGCTGCAAGGCCAAGGCGGCGAAGATCTTCGACACCACTCTGGCGATATTCGCTCGTGCGAAGGCCGACGGCATTCCGCCCGCGGCGGCGGCCGACCGGATCGCCGAGCAGCGCATGGCGGAGGCGCGGCACGCCTGACCGATCACTTCCGACCAGCGAAACCATTCGGCCTCGTCGGCCGGAAACACAGCCTTGCGCGGCCCGCCACGGGCGGTCGGGGAGACATCCCTCACCACCCGTCGGCGGGTCGCCGTACGGGACAGGTTAAAATCGCAGTTGACCAGCGGGGACGGGGCACCTTGCAGGTCATGCCGAGCGGCGGGTGATGCGGGCGACGTACCGTATGGCCGCGGAAGCAGGTACCGTTAAAGCCCTACGGGCCGGTCTCTCTGTCGAGAGCCCGCTCTGATCCATGAACGCGTGTCAAGACTCTGGGGCCATCGGGCCCCGTCATTGAGGGGGTCGACCCATGGGGCGCGGCCGGGCCAAGGCCAAGCAGACAAAGGTCGCCCGCCAGCTGAAGTACAGCAGCGGTGGGACGGATCTCTCACGACTGGCCGACGAGCTGGGTGCAACGCAGTCGAACCAGCAGCCTCCGAACGGAGAGCCGTTCGAGGATGACGAGGACGACCCGTACGCACGGTACGCAGAGCTGTACAACAACGATGACGAGGATGAGGACGAGGGCGACTCGTCCCAGCAGCGTCGTCGCGCCTGACGTGTAGTGCGCTCACGGCACCCATAACAACATCACGGACCCGGTCCTGGGCATCGCCCGGACCGGGTTCTGTGCTGCCCGGATGACCACTGGTGAGGGTTCCTCCCCTGGCCCGCTCGGGACCAGGGGAAAGGCCAGCCCACTCGGCTCGCGGCCGCATCTACCGGGCGTACGACCCGGTCAGCGTCACGGCCTCCGCGTGGTCACCGCGTTCGACGATCTCGCCGCTGACCCAGGCGTCCACACCGCGGTCGGCGAGCGTGGTCAGGGCGGCCTCCACCGACTCCTGCGGGACGACCGCGATCATGCCGACGCCCATGTTCAGCGTCTTCTCCAGCTCCAGGCGCTCGACCGAGCCGGCCTTGCCGACCAGGTCGAAGACCGCACCCGGCGTCCAGGTGGCGCGGTCGACGGTGGCGTGCAGGCCGTCCGGGATCACCCGGGCGAGGTTGTTGGCCAGTCCGCCGCCGGTGATGTGCGAGAAGGCGTGTACCTCGGTCGTACGGGTCAGCGCCAGGCAGTCCAGCGAGTAGATCTTGGTGGGCTCCAGGAGCTCCTCGCCGAGCGTGCGGCCGAACTCCGCGACCTCCTGGTCCAGGGCCATGCCGGCCCGGTCGAACAGCACGTGCCGGACCAGCGAGTACCCGTTGGAGTGAAGTCCGGAGGACGCCATCGCGATCACCGCGTCGCCCGTTCGGATGCGATCCGCGCCCAGCACCCGGTCGGCCTCGACGACGCCCGTACCGGCGCCCGCGACATCGAACTCGTCCGCGCCCAGCAGCCCCGGGTGCTCCGCGGTCTCGCCGCCGACCAGCGCGCAGCCGGCCAGCACACAGCCCTCGGCGATGCCCTTGACGATCGCGGCGACCCGCTCGGGGTAGACCTTGCCGACGCAGATGTAGTCGGTCATGAACAGCGGCTCGGCGCCGCAGACGACCAGGTCGTCGACGACCATGCCGACGAGGTCGTGACCGATGCTGTCGTAGACGCCCATCTTCCGGGCGATGTCGACCTTCGTGCCGACTCCGTCGGTGGCCGAGGCCAGCAGCGGGCGCTCGTAGCGCTTGAGGGCGGACGCGTCGAAGAGGCCGGCGAAGCCGCCGAGCCCGCCGACGACCTCGGGGCGGGTGGCCTTCTTCACCCACTCCTTCATCAGGTCCACGGCGCGGTCGCCGGCTTCGATGTCGACGCCCGCGCTCGCGTAGCTGGCACCTGTCTCAGACATGGCGGAGAACTTTCGTGTCGTGTGTGTACGAGCTCTACGGGCGACGCAGCGCGTCGGCGCCGCCGACCCCGGCAGTGAGCGTCTGGACGCCGTCCACGTCGGACTTCGTCGGGGCCGCGGTCTCCGACTCCAGGAGGTGCTTGCCCAGCAGCTCCGGGTCGGGCAGCTCCATCGGGTACTCGCCGTCGAAGCAGGCGCGGCACAGGTTCGGCTTGGCGATGGTGGTCGCCTCGATCATGCCGTCGATGGAGATGTACGCGAGCGAATCGGCGCCCAGCGACTTGCCGATCTCCTCGACGCTCAGACCGTTGGCGATCAGCTCCGCGCGGGTGGCGAAGTCGATGCCGAAGAAGCACGGCCACTTGATCGGCGGGGAGGAGATCCGGATGTGGACCTCGGCGGCGCCGGCCTCGCGGAGCATCCGCACCAGCGCGCGCTGGGTGTTGCCGCGGACGATCGAGTCGTCGACGACCACCAGGCGCTTGCCGCGGATGACTTCCTTGAGCGGGTTGAGCTTGAGGCGGATGCCGAGCTGGCGGATGGTCTGCGAGGGCTGGATGAAGGTCCGGCCGACGTAGGAGTTCTTGACCAGGCCGGATCCGTACGGAATGCCGCTGGCCTCGGCGTACCCGACGGCGGCGGGGGTGCCGGACTCCGGGGTCGCTATCACCAGGTCGGCATCGGCCGGGGCCTCGGCGGCCAGCTTGCGGCCCATCTCCACCCGGGAGAGGTACACATTGCGGCCGGCGATGTCGGTGTCCGGGCGGGCCAGGTAGACGTACTCGAAGACACAGCCCTTGGGACGGGCCTCGGCGAAGCGGCTGCTGCGCAGGCCGTCCTCGTCGATGGCGACCAGCTCGCCGGGCTCGATCTCGCGGATGAAGCTGGCGCCGCAGATATCGAGGGCGGCGGTCTCCGAGGCGACCACCCAGCCGCGCTCCAGGCGGCCGAGGACCAGCGGGCGGATGCCCTGCGGGTCGCGGGCGGCGTAGAGCGTGTGCTCGTCCATGAAGCAGAGCGAGAAGGCGCCCCTGACCTTGGGCAGGACGCGCGGGGCGGCCTCCTCGACGGTCAGCGGCTTGCCGTCCTCGTCGACCTGGCCGGCCAGCAGGGCCGTCACCAGGTCGGTGTCGTTAGTGGCCGCGACCTGGGTCGCCCGGCCGCCCTCGCGGGGCAGCGCGGCCACCATCTCCGCCAGCTCGGCGGTGTTGACGAGGTTGCCGTTGTGGCCGAGCGCGATCGAGCCGTGCGCGGTGGCACGGAACGTCGGCTGGGCGTTCTCCCACACCGAGGCACCGGTGGTGGAGTAGCGGGCATGACCCACGGCGATATGCCCCTGGAGGGAGCCGAGGGAAGTCTCGTCGAAGACCTGGGAGACCAGGCCCATGTCCTTGAAAACGAGGATCTGGGAGCCGTTGCTCACTGCGATGCCCGCGGACTCCTGTCCACGGTGCTGCAGCGCGTACAGCCCGAAATAGGTGAGTTTGGCGACCTCTTCACCCGGAGCCCAGACACCGAAGACGCCGCAAGCGTCCTGGGGGCCCTTCTCGCCGGGGAGCAGGTCGTGGTTGAGTCGTCCGTCACCACGTGGCACGCCCCCGAGTCTAGGGCAGGTCGCGCATTCATCCGAACCGGGGATGGGCGCGCATCTGGAGGAGTGCATGAACGGCGCGTTAAGCATGCTTGACGTGACCACGACCGCGCGGACAGGATTTCTGCCCATGCAGACCCCGCAGCCCTTGGCGCGCCTGGCCAGTCGCCGGGTACACCGCCGCACCGAGCCTCTCGTGCGGCGCCGCCATGTCGACCTCGGCCGCATCGCCGGCGACCTCTGTCGCTGAGCACCGGCGCGGTTGCCGCGGGTAACGGCACCTCCGCCCGCACTGCCACGGCACCCGCTCTGAGCTGCGCCTTCCCGCGCTTTTAGGCAGTCGCCCCGCATGACGGGATTTCCTCGTATGAGGCATATGCCGCATACGCACCCCAGTACAGCCGTGTGAGATTCACGACGCCCCCGCCCTCCGCCGTCCCCGGGGAGCCGACGCGCCGCATCACGGCCCCTCACGATCCCCTGGAGAGCCGAACCGATGTCCTCCGTCGACCCCGCACACCCTTCAGTGCCCGAAAAGTCCGAAAAGCCAGATGGGTCCGAGATCTCCGCCTTCTCCGGCGGCCCGGTGCCGGAGTCCGCGCTGTCCCGGCGGGCCTTCGGCGGGCTGGCCGGCGGTATGGGCGCGGCGGCCGCCGTGGGCGGGCTGAGCGCCGTGGCGGGGGCGCCCGCCGCCGCTGCCGCCGAGCCGCCGCGGCCCCGTGAGCGCGCCTTCCGCGCCGCCCCCGGACGGCGCTCGCGGCGCCCCAACATCCTCTTCATCCTGGGCGACGACCTGGGCTGGGCCGACCTCTCCTCGTACGGCTCCCCCCATATCCGCACACCCCACCTGGACCGCCTCGCACGCCAGGGCGTCCGCTTCACCCAGGCCTACGCCGGCTCCGCGACCTGCTCGCCCACCCGCTTCAGCCTCTACACGGGCCGCTATCCAGGCCGTACGGAGGGCGGACTGGCCGAACCGATCGCCGACCGGAGCGTGGGACTCGACCCGCGCCACCCCACCCTCGCCTCGCTGCTGCGCACCGCCGGCTACGACACCGCCCTGATCGGCAAGTGGCACTGCGGCTACCTGCCGGACTACAGCCCCACCAAGTCGGGCTGGGAGACCTTCTTCGGGAACTTCGGCGGGGCGCTGGAGTACTACTCGAAGCGGGGACTGGCCGGGGAGTACGACCTCTACGAGGGCGACGCCGAGTACAAGGACCTGCGCTACTACACACGGATCCTCACCGAGCGGGCCGTCGAGTACGTCGAGCGCGAGCACTCCGCGCCCTGGCTGCTGAACCTCAACTTCACCACCCCCCACTGGCCGTGGATCGCGGACGGCGACGAGGAGGAGAGCGCGAAGATCGTCCGCAGGATCGAGGCGGGCGAGCCGGGCGCCCTGTGGCACAAGGACGGCGGCTCGCTGGAGAAGTACCGGGAGATGGTCGAGGACCTGGACCGCTCGGTCGGCGAGGTGCTGGCCGCCCTGCGGCGCTCCGGCCAGGAGGAGGACACCCTGGTGTTCTTCGCGAGCGACAACGGCGGCGAGCGCTGGTCGTACAACTGGCCGCTGTCCGGCAACAAGGCGTCGCTCCAGGAGGGCGGCATCCGGGTGCCGACCATCGTGCGCTGGCCCGCCCGGCTCGGCGCCGGACAGGTCAGCCATGAGCCGGTGTTCACCCCGGACTGGACGGCCACCCTGCTGGAGATCGCCGGCGCCCGGCCGGACCGCGGGCACCCGCTGGACGGTACGAGCCTCGCGGGCTACCTGCTGCGCGGCGAGCGGCTCGCCGACCGCGATCTGTTCTGGCGGGTGCGCGGCGAGCGGGCGCTGCGCCGCGGCGACTGGAAGTACTACCGGGGCAGGAGCGGCCGGGACCAGCTCTTCCAGGTGGCGGACGATCCCCGCGAACAGGCCGACAAGGCGGCCGCCGAGCCGCGGCTGCTGGCGCGGCTGCGGGCGGCGTGGGAGGCGGTGGACGCGACGCTGCTGCCCTATCCGAAGGGCTGAGGCCGGGGCGGGGCGGGGCGGCGAGGCGCGCGGCCGGACGGCGAGGCGCGCGCCGGACGGCGAGGCGCGCGCCCGTTGCCCGGCCGCCCCGGCTCAGCTCAGCTCAGCTCATCACCGGCAGGTACCCGCCGATGTCGGCCCGCTCGCCGCTCGCGCTGACGCGCGCCGCGGCCAGCTCGTCGGCCCAGGTCGTACGGCCGGTGGCCAGGCGGATCCAGGTGAGCGGGTCGGTCTCGACGACGTTCGGCGGGGTGCCGCGGGTGTGCCGGGGCCCCTCGACGCACTGGACGACGGCGAACGGCGGCACCCGGACCTCCACCGAGCCGCCGGGCGCCTTGACGGCCAGCGCATCGGCCAGCAGCCGGGTGGTGGTGGCCAGGGCCTGGCGGTCGTAGGGGATCTTCGCGCCGGTCGCCGCGGCCAGGTCGTCGGTGTGGACGACGAGTTCGACGCAGCGGGTGACCAGGAAGTCGGCCAGCCGCATCGGGCCCACCCGGGTGGGCAGCGGCCGGTCCACGACGGCCGGCGGGACGGCCTCGGCGAATTGCTCGGCAATGCGGGCGAGCAGCTCCACGGGCTCATCGGCGTCGACGGCCCGGGTGTCGACATCGATCCCGGAGGCGAGCGGCGCGGTGGCGAACGGCCAGTCCAGCAAGGCGGTCTCGGCCTGCGCCGGGGCCGGCTGCCCGAGGCTGCGCGCCACACTGCCGATCGCCATGGCCAGATGCCCCACCAGCTCCCGCACCGTCCAGTCACCGAGCCGGGTCGGCAGCGCGAACTGCTCGGGGCTCAACTCCCCTACGGCCGTACACACATGGGCGAACTGCGCACCGACGGCGGCGCGCGTCTTGGCAAGGTCGTAGCTGCGGGTGCGGGACGTACCGCGGGCGGGAGACATGCGGCCGAGGCTACTGGGGGACGGGGGTGGCCCGCCCGGAGTTATCCCGGAGATATGCGGGGACCGCGGCCCGCGCCCGGTGGGCGAGCCGCGGTCCCCTCGGCCTATCAGGCGATCAGGCCCGCAATGGTGCCCTCGTGCGCCTGCCGGAGCTCGCTCAGCGGGATGCTGAACTGCCCCTGGACGTCGATCTGCGCGGTGCCGTCGATCTCCGCGCCGTCGATCACACCGATCCGGGTGGCCGGCAGCCCCCGCGCACCGCACATGTCGGTGAAGCGGAGCTCCTCGCTGCGCGGGACGGCGACGATCGCCCGGCCCGCCGACTCGGAGAACAGCAGGACGAAGGGGTCCAGCCCGTCGGGCACGACCAGGCGGGCGCCCTTGCCGCCCCGCAGACACGACTCCACCAGCGCCTGGATCAGCCCGCCGTCGGAGAGGTCGTGCGCCGCGTCGACCATGCCGTCGCGCGAGGCCGAGATCAGGATCTCCGCCAGCAGCTCCTCACGGGCCAGGTCGACCTTCGGCGGGAGCCCGCCGAGGTGGTCGTGCATCACCTGCGACCAGGCCGAGCCGCCCAGCTCCTCCCGGGTGTCACCCAGCAGGTAGATCAGGTGGCCCTCGTCCGCGAACGCGATCGGGGTGCGGCGGTTCACGTCGTCGATGACGCCGAGCACGGCGACCACGGGCGTCGGGTGGATCGCCACGTCGCCGGTCTGGTTGTACAGCGAGACGTTGCCGCCGGTGACCGGCGTGCCCAGGGTCTGGCAGGCGTCGGCGAGACCGCGGGTGGCCTCGGCGAACTGCCACATCACCGCCGGGTCCTCGGGCGAACCGAAGTTCAGGCAGTCGGAGACCGCCAGCGGCTTGGCCCCGGACGCGGCGACATTGCGGTACGCCTCGGCCAGCGCCAGCTGGGCACCCGCGTACGGGTCGAGCTTGGCGTACCGGCCGTTGCCGTCGGTGGCCACCGCCACGCCGAGGTTCGAGTCCTCGTCGATCCGCACCATGCCGGAGTCCTCCGGCTGCGCGAGCACGGTGTTGCCCTGGACGAAACGGTCGTACTGGTCGGTGATCCACGCCTTGGAGGCCTGGTTCGGCGAGCCCACCAGCTTCAGGATCTGCGCCCGCAGCTCCTCGGCGTTCGCCGGCCGCGCCAGCTTTGCCGCGTCGTCCGCCTGGAGGGCATCCTGCCACTCCGGGCGCTCGAAGGGCCGGTGGTAGGTCGGCCCCTCGTGGGCGACGGAGCGCGGCGGTACGTCCACGATCTGCTCGCCGTGCCAGAAGATCTCCAGCTGGGAGCCGTCCGTCACCTCACCGATGACGGTCGCGATGACGTCCCACTTCTCGCAGATCTCCAGGAAGCGCTCGACGTTGCCGGGCTCGACGATCGCGCACATCCGCTCCTGCGACTCGCTCATGAGGATCTCCTCGGGCGAGAGCGAGGAGTCGCGCAGCGGCACGGTGTCCAGCTCGACGCGCATCCCGCCGGAGCCGGCCGAGGCCAGCTCGCTGGTGGCGCAGGACAGCCCGGCGCCGCCGAGGTCCTGGATGCCGGTGACCAGCTTCTCCTTGAAGATCTCCAGGGTGCACTCGATGAGGAGCTTCTCCTGGAAGGGGTCACCGACCTGGACGGCGGGCCGCTTGGCCGGCTTGCTGTCGTCGAAGGTCTCCGAGGCCAGTACGGACACGCCGCCGATGCCGTCGCCGCCGGTACGGGCCCCGTACAGGATGACCTTGTTGCCGGCTCCGGACGCCTTCGCCAGGTGGATGTCCTCATGCTTCATCACACCCACGCAGAGCGCGTTGACCAGCGGGTTTCCCTGGTAGCAGGGGTCGAAGACGACCTCGCCGCCGATGTTGGGCAGCCCCAGGCAGTTGCCGTAGCCGCCGATGCCGGCGACGACGCCCGGCAGGACGCGCTTGGTGTCAGGGTGGTCCGCGGCGCCGAAGCGCAGCGGGTCCATCACGGCGACCGGCCGGGCGCCCATCGCGAGGATGTCGCGCACGATGCCGCCGACGCCGGTGGCCGCGCCCTGGTAGGGCTCGATGTACGAGGGGTGGTTGTGCGACTCGACCTTGAAGGTGACCGCGTAGCCCTGGCCGACGTCGACGACGCCCGCGTTCTCGCCGATCCCGACGAGCATTGCGTCGTTCTCGGGAGCCTTCTCCCCGAACTGCTTCAGATGGACCTTGCTGCTCTTGTAGGAGCAGTGCTCGGACCACATGACGGAGTACATGGCGAGCTCGGCGCCGGTGGGCCGGCGGCCGAGGATCTCCCGGATGCGCGCGTACTCGTCCTGCTTCAGGCCGAGTTCGGCCCACGGCTGGTCGACGTCCGGCGTCTCGGCGGCGTGCTTGACCGTGTCCAGCGTCATGCGTTGACCAACTTCTTCAGGATCGAGGTGAAGAATCCGAGGCCGTCGGTACGACCCGTACCGATCAGCGGCTCGACGGCGTGCTCGGGGTGCGGCATCAGGCCGACGACGTTGCCCGCCGCGTTGGTGATGCCGGCGATGTCACGGAGCGAACCGTTCGGGTTGCCGTCGAGGTAGCGGAAGGCCACCCGGCCCTCGGCCTCCAGCTCGTCGAGGACCCGCTCGTCGGCGACGTACCGGCCGTCGATGTTCTTCAGCGGTACGGAGATCTCCTGGCCGGCCGCGTAGTCGGTGGTCCAGGCGGTGTCCGCGTTCTCCACCCGCAGCTTCTGGTCGCGGCAGATGAAGTGCAGATGGTTGTTGCGCAGCATGGCGCCGGGCAGCAGGTGGGTCTCGGTGAGCACCTGGAAGCCGTTGCAGATGCCGAGGACCGGCATACCGGCCCTGGCCTGCTCGATAACGGTCTCCATCACCGGCGAGAAACGGGAGATGGCCCCGGCCCGCAGGTAGTCGCCGTAGGAGAAGCCGCCGGGCAGCACCACGGCGTCGACCTGCTTGAGGTCCTTGTCACGGTGCCACAGCGGCACCGCTTCGGCACCGGCCACCCGGACCGCGCGCTGGGTGTCGCGGTCGTCGAGCGTGCCGGGGAAGGTGATGACTCCGATACGAGCGGTCATGACCCGGCCTCGGCTGGCTCATCGACCCGAACGGTGAAGTCTTCGATGACGGTGTTGGCGAGGAAGGTCTCGGCCATCTCATGGATGCGAGCGAGGGCGGCGTCGTCGACCGGACCCTCCACCTCAAGTTCGAAACGCTTGCCCTGACGGACGTCGGCGATCCCCTCGAAACCCAGGCGTGGCAGTGCGCGCTGCACCGCCTGCCCCTGCGGGTCGAGGATCTCCGGCTTGAGCATGACGTCGACTACGACGCGTGCCACTGGCACTCCCGGTGGTGTGGTGCGTAAGGCGGTGTCATCACAGTACCGCGTTCGAAAATCTACGCGCATAGATATGCAGGGGGCCCGATCACGGGCCGGTATCGGCGGTAGTAGCCCCCTGGAAAAATCCTCGAAAAGATCCGGAGTCTGGATTGCGGGAAGACACGCTGACAAAATTAACTGGGCTTCACAATGCAATGCCCATCGCTGTACAAATGAAAAAGCATTGATCCCAATCAGCCGGATCCGGAGCATCACCCCATGTCAGCAAGGGGTTGCTCCACGAAAGGACCGATATCCGTGGCGCAGCGCGTAGTAGTGACGCTCTCCGATGACATCGACGGAGGAGAAGCCGCAGAGACGGTCGCCTTCGGATTGGACGGGAAGTCGTACGAGATCGACCTCAATCCCGCCAATGCGAAGAAACTGCGCGGCGCACTCGCCCCGTTCGTCGAGGCCGGCCGCAAGCGGGCCAAGTCCGGCAAGGCCTACCACCGGACCGCGGTGACCCCCGACCCCGCGGCCGTCCGCGCCTGGGCCCGCTCGAACCAGATGGACGTCCCGCCGCGCGGCCGGATCCCGAAGAAGGTCTACGAGGCCTTCAACGCCGCCAACCGCTAGCCGACTTGCCGACGTCCCGAGGGGCGGGCACAGCCGACTTGCACAGCACCCCTACTGATCAGCTAGAGTCTGGAGCACGCCGAGGGGCGAGGCCGAAAGGCCGGACCTCACGGAGTCACGCGGGTGTAGCTCAGTAGTAGAGCGCCCCCTTTCCAAGGGGGAGGCGCAGTGTGCAATCCCTGTCACCCGCTCTGACAGTCTCGACCCATCTATTCGATCAGGTAGAGTAGCTGTCGCGCCGCTCGGTGAAAGCCGAGTGGATGCCTGCGGACGTAGCTCAGTTGGTAGAGCGCAACCTTGCCAAGGTTGAGGTCGCGAGTTCGAGCCTCGTCGTCCGCTCAGAAAGAAAAGGCCCCGGTCATCGCGACCGGGGCCTTTTGCGTCGGCTCCGGGACGGACCGGGCATGGGGCGCCTAATTCGGTTTCCGGCGGAGCGTGCCGTACATCGTCGACGCAGCGGTGGCGTACGGGTCGCCGGGAGATGTGAGACGGCTCACTTTCACTGCCGCCGCGAAAGGTGTCGTGGGCATCGGCATCGACGGCGGCAGGGGGGTGGGTGACCGGAGCCGGGGCCGGGGCCGGGCAAGGCAGGGCAGGGCAGGCCAGGGCCAGGCACCAAAGGGGGCGGGCGGCTCCGCCCACCTGTCATCGGCGGGGTTTTCCGGAGCTGCGGAACAATTCCGGCGGGCATCGCTTCACGGTCCGGGCCGGGTGTTCGCCCGGACGATGCCGTACGCCGCGAGCGCCGCCTCCCACGCGGCCTTTACCCCGCACTTCCACTGAATCGAACAAGCGCATTCGTTCGACGGTATTCGGTGGGAGCGGAGGCCTCTGCGTGCGTCGTCTGCGCGCGTCATCTGCGTCATCTGTGTCAGATGCATCATGTGCGTGCCGGAACGGACGGCGGGCGGCAAAGGAAGCCGCCGACGGACCGCCGAGCCGTGCGGCAGGCCGGGCCGGGAACGCGCAGGGGGCGGGGGGGATGGTGTCGATCTCGATGCGATCCCGGTCAACTGACATTTGTCACCTATAGCGATGACACCGTTCACCGCCTCGCACGCCGATCACGCGGGAGCGTTGAGGCATGAACACCGGGGATTACGGCGAGACCGAGAGCGTGATCGAGGCCGGCGGGCTGCGGCGGCGGTACGGACCGTCGGGCAGCGGCCGCGGCGGAGGCAAGGACAACGGAAAGAGCCGCGGAGAGCAAGGGTACGAGGCCGTGCGGGGCGTCGACTTCTCCGTCGGCCGCGGGGAGTTGTTCGCGCTGCTGGGAACCAACGGTGCGGGCAAGACCTCGACCCTCGAACTGCTGGAGGGGCTGGCCGCGCCGAGCGGCGGGCAGGTGCGGGTGCTGGGCCACGACCCGTACAAGGAGCGGACCAAGGTGCGCCCGCGGATCGGGGTGATGCTCCAAGAGGGCGGCTTTCCCTCGGAGTTGACGCCCGCCGAGACCATACGGATGTGGGCCGGCTGCACCAGCGGGGCACGGCCGGTGGACGAGGCACTGGGGCTCGTCGGCCTGACGGGCCGCAAGGACGTACGGGTCAAGCAGCTCTCCGGCGGGGAACGGCGGCGGCTGGACCTGGCGCTGGCGCTGCTGGGGCGGCCGGAAGTGCTGTTCCTGGACGAACCGACGACCGGTCTGGACGCCGAAGCGCGGCGCGAGACCTGGGAGTTGGTGCGCGAGCTGCGCGACAGCGGGACGACGGTGCTGCTGACCACGCACTACCTCGAAGAGGCCGAGGAGCTGGCGGACCGGCTGGCGATCATGCACGCCGGGCGAATAGCCACCTCGGGGCGGGTCAGCGAGGTGGTGGCCGCGCACCCGTCCCGGATCTCCTTCGAACTGCCGGACGGCTTCCTGGTCGACGATCTGCCGCCGCTGACGGAACTGGGGATCACCGGGCACGAGCAGAGGGGGCGCACGGTACAGCTGCGGACCGGTGAACTGCAGCGGGCCGCGACCGGGTTGCTGGTCTGGGCCCGGGACAAGGGGATCGAACTACGCGGGCTGGATGTGCGGGCGGCGTCGCTGGAAGAGGCGTATCTGCAGATCGCGAGCGGCATCGAGAGCGGGAACGGAACGGACGAGAGGGCCGGGGACAAGTGATGAGTGCTGTCGGCACTGAGGTGGGGGCCCGCGCGGGAGCGGGCGGCGCGACGAGCGTGGCGGGGCGACTGCTCGCGCTGGCACGGGCGGAGCTGACGCTGCTGGGGCGCAGCAAGCTCATGATCTATTCGGGGGTGTTCGCTCCGCTGCTGATCAGCTATTCCATGAAGGCGTTCTTCGGCAAGCAGCTGGACCCGCAGGAAACCGGGATGTCCATGGGAGCGCTGCTGCTGCCCGCCTGCATCGGCATGGCTCTGCTCATGGCCGTCTACAACAACCTCGTGGGCGTGTATGTGGCCCGGCGCGAGGACCTGGTGCTCAAGCGGCTGCGGACCGGTGAGCTCGCCGACTGGGAAATACTCGTCGGCGCGGCGCTGCCGGCTGTGCTGATCATGCTGGCCCAGTGCGTGCTCTATGTCGTCGGCGGCGGCCTGGCACTGCACGTGGGGATGCCCAAGGCTCCGCATCTGGTTGTGGCGGGCGTCGTGATCGGTGTGGTGACGCTGGCGGGGCTGGCCGCGCTCACCGCACGCGTTTCCAAGTCAGCGGAGGCCGCGCAGCTGACGCCGACCCCGCTGTTCATGGTGTCGTTGGTGGGTTCCGGAATGTTCTTCCCCCTGACGTCGCTGCCGGACCGCTTCGCCCAGGTGCTCGAACTGCTGCCGCTGTCGCCCGTGATGGGGCTGCTGCGGGCCGGATGGACCGGCGGAGCCGACCCGGGCGAGACGGTGAAGCTGCTGGTCATCGGGTTGGTGTGGTCCGGTATCGCGGTGTTTGCTGGGCTGCGGTGGTTCCGCTGGGAGCCTCGGCGGTAGACATGTACGGCGATGAGGGCGGGGAGCGCGTGATCGGGCGGGTCCGGCGGAGCTGGCGGGGGCGGAACACCCCCACCTGGATCGACACCTACTCGCGATGGACGGTGCTTGCCCAGCCATGGCTGTGCCTGCTCTTCGCCTCGCTGATGCTGGTGATCCCGGAACACCTCACGGCCATGCAGCTCAGCTTGGTCCGCACGGTCCTCGTACTGTCCACCCTGCAGGCGATCGTGTTCATCCCGCTGGGAAACCGGGCCCTGGACAAGTATCTGGGGAAAGGTCCCGCGCCATGGGGCCTGATGGCCGTCTCGGCAGTGCTGGCCACCGCCACGGTGGTCGTGCTGCTCATGATCGCTGCGTTCCTCGACACGTCTTCCAAGTCCGCGAGCAGTCTGGGCACGCTGGCGGGCGGGGTGACGGTATGCACCGTGATGTCGAGCGGCGCCGCGCTCAGCCTGCTCGTCCGCAAGCGGATCTTCCTGGGCGGATTCGCCGGTTGCGGGGCGACGCTGTTCGTCGCGGGCGGCACACTGAGCGGCGCATGGCCGAACTGGGGCCTCTTGGCGGTCCTGGTGCTTGTCATGGGGCCGGTGTGCACCTCCGTCGGGCGGACCGTCGGCTGGTTCCTCGCCGTGATGTGGCGGCTGGAAGCAGCCCGCGAGGTGCAGGCCCGCCTTGCGGTCGCGGAGGAGCGGTTGCGGTTCGGGCGGGACCTGCATGACGTGCTGGGGCGGAATCTGGCGGTGATCTCGCTGAAGAGCGAGCTGGCCGTGCAGCTGGCGCGGCGGGGGCGGGACGAAGCCGTGGACCAGATGGTGGAGGTGCAGCGGATAGCGCAGGAGTCGCAGCGGGAGGTGCGGGAGGTGGTGCGCGGCTATCGGGAGGCCGACCTGCAGGTGGAGCTGGCGGGGGCGCGTTCCATATTGCAGGCGGCCGGGGTGGACTGCCGGATCGAGGGGGACGGCGGCTCGGGGCTGCCCACCGCGGTGCAGTCGGCGCTCGGCTGGGTCACTCGGGAGGGCACCACCAACGTCCTGCGGCATGCACCGGACGCCGGGTGCTGTGTGATCCGGACCCGGGTGGCGGCCGGGCGGGCGGTGCTGGTGATGGAGAACGACGGGGTACGGGACGGCGGTCCGGGCTCGGACACGACCAGCGGGGGCAGCGGCCTGAAGGGGCTGCGTGAACGGCTCGCGCCGCTGGACGGCACGTTGGAGGCGGAGCGGCTGTCGGACGGCTCGTACCGGCTGACGGCGCAGCTTCCGATACCGGCCGCAGACACACAGGAAAGCGGGGCGGTATGAACGGGACACCGATACGGGTGCTGCTGGCCGACGACGAGCATCTGATCCGGGGCGCGCTGGCCGCGCTGCTCTCACTGGAAGACGATCTGCTGGTGGTGGCCGAGGCGGCGTCGGGGCCGGAGGCGCTGGCGATGGCGCGGGCGCACCGGCCGGATATGGCGGTACTGGATCTGCAGATGCCGGGGGCGGACGGTGTGGCGGTGGCCACATCTCTGCGGGATGAGGTGCCCGGGTGCCAGACGATGATCGTGACGAGCCATGGGCGGCCGGGGCATCTGAAACGGGCGCTGGAGGCGGGCGTACGGGGGTTCGTTCCGAAGACGGTGTCGGCGCAGCGGCTGGCGGAGATCATTCGCACCGTCCATGCCGGAAACCGTTATGTGGACCCCGAGTTGGCAGCGGATGCGATCAGCGCCGGGGATTCACCGCTGACGGTCCGGGAGGCGGAGGTGCTGGAATTGGCCGAGGCCGGGGCGCCGGTCACGGAGATCGCGGAGCGGGCGTCGCTGTCGCCGGGAACGGTGCGGAACTACCTCTCGTCGGCGACCGCGAAGCTGGGTGCGGAGAATCGTCATGCCGCGGCACGTCTCGCACGCGAGCGAGGTTGGCTATAGTGGACCCCGCAACGCGCGGTGGCGACTGATTCCGGAAGCCGTGACGCGGAGCATGCGGACGTAGCTCAGTTGGTAGAGCGCAACCTTGCCAAGGTTGAGGTCGCGAGTTCGAGCCTCGTCGTCCGCTCAAGGTGAGGAAAGGACCCCGGTCGGTGACCGGGGTCCTTTTCGTTGTGCGCCGTTACGACCAGCTGAGTCCGGTGAGGCGCTCGTAGGCCTCGAGGTACTTGGCGCGGGTGCGCTCGACGACCTCGTCCGGGAGGGCCGGCGGCGGCAGCTCGCCCGTACGGTCCCAGTCCGCGGCGGGGGAGGTCAGCCAGTCGCGGACGAACTGCTTGTCGAAGGACGGCTGGGCGTGGCCCGGCTCCCACTGGTCGGCGGGCCAGAAGCGCGAGGAGTCGGGGGTGAGGACCTCGTCGGCGAGGGTCAGCCGCTCACCGTCGAAGCCGAACTCGAACTTGGTGTCCGCCAGGATGAGGCCGCGCTCGCGGGCGATGTCCCGGGCCCGGCCGTAGATGGCGAGGGTGGCCTGCCGCAGCTGCGTGGCGACCTCGGCGCCGATCTGGCGGGCGACCTCCTCGTAGGAGACGTTCTCGTCGTGGTCGCCGACGGCGGCCTTGGTGGCCGGGGTGAAGATCGGCGCGGGGAGTTCGGAGCCGTCGGTGAGGCCTTCGGGGAGGGCCAGGCCGCAGACCGTACGGGACTGGCGGTACTCGGCGAGGCCGGAGCCGGTGAG
The DNA here is from genome assembly GCF_053595675.1 of Streptomyces sp. NPDC002446. Lineage (NCBI taxonomy): Bacteria > Bacillati > Actinomycetota > Actinomycetes > Kitasatosporales > Streptomycetaceae > Streptomyces > Streptomyces sp. NPDC002446. The sequence goes on from NZ_JBSFYC010000101.1 coordinate 19,741, forward strand.
GTAGCCGCGGGCCACGCACTCGACGGGGACCATCCGCAGCGACTTGCAGACCAGGGTGCGGCCCGCCCAGTCGGCGGGGGCGCCGGCCGGGAGGTCGGTGGAGAGGACGTGATGGGGCGCGAGGTCGGAGAGCTGGTCGAACCACCACAGGGACAGCTGGGTGAGGACGCGGCCCTTGTCCGGGATCTCGGTGGGCAGCACCCAGTCGTAGGCGGAGATGCGGTCGCTGGCGACCATGATCAAATCGCCGGCGGCGTTCTGGTAGAGGTCGCGCACCTTGCCGGTGTGGAGATGGGTGAGCCCCGGAACCTCCACAGGCTCAGGCTTTTCTACAAAACCGGACACGCTTCCTCCGCGTAGGTTGATCCAGGAGTGGAGTCGCTCCGATTCTCCCGCATGGGGTGCGGGGGGCGCTTCGCGGGTCCGCGCCCTTTCGCTGCGCTTTGCCGCGGCCGACGTTTTCGGCTGTCCCGCCGTGGGGGTTTGTCGCCGTTGCGCCTGCGGCGGGCGGTGCCGCTGCGCGGGGCTGTTCGGCTGCCGGTGACGGTCCTCCGGGGCCTGGT
>NZ_JBSFYC010000102.1:0-20181 GCF_053595675.1 Streptomyces sp. NPDC002446
CGCCCGGTTACATTCCGAACCCGGAAGCTAAGCCTTTCAGCGCCGATGGTACTGCAGGGGGGACCCTGTGGGAGAGTAGGACGCCGCCGAACAATATTTGTGGGAAGGCCCCGCACCGTATGGTGCGGGGCCTTTCTGCGCTCCGGATCCGTTCGCCCCCTTCCACGTGCCGGTCGCCTGCGTCGGCTCTACGGGTTCATCCGTCGAGGCCGTCGGAGTTGACCGGGCCGGATAGGAATTCTGGGCGTACAGATGGGCTCCTGAGGGCGCAGGGTGGCAGGCGCCCCGCCGCTAGGATTCGGCTCCGTTGCTTATGCCGCTACCACGCCGCTCTGCTAGATCCCCCCTGTCCTGCAAAGAGCCCTCCGCGAGGGCGGGCTGGACACAGTAGGGCAAGAGCGTCCCGGCAGGACTCGAAGTTGGGCCCAAGCGTTGAGAAGGCACGCGGTGGGGCGACACTAACGGCCCTCTGACCCGCGCTGCCACCGCTATCTGACGGAGAGTCGGCGCAACTTCCTGAGGTTTCGGGCAACTCGCCTGCTCTTCGAACTCGCCAGCGATGCAAGGCGGCAGACGCATCAGAATGGTGACTCGGTCGAATCGGTTCCTGCCTGGCCCGACCTGGTTCTGCGGCCGTAGTCACTGGTGTTCGCTGGCGCGCTGTGCACAGGGGGACGGAAGGTACGGGCGGTGGGCGCCGACGCGATCGATCACGACGAGATCACCGCCCGGGGCGCGGTCGCCTGCCGGTGCGACGGACGATGGCGGTTCCACGACGTGGACTACGTGAACGTTCGGACTCCGGCGCACGGAGTGGCCCTTCCATGCCAGGCTCGGACGGGTGACGTACGTAGTGACAGTGAACATCAGAATCCCGACGGGCACTTCGGAGATGGATCCGCTTCAGCGCGCTGGCGCGGGGGCGCTCTTTGAGGACGGGTTGGACTCGGTCGAGGGCATTGACGGCCCGGACGGCATGGAGGTCGACGTCCTCGACAGGATCGTGGCGGTGTACCCGGGCGGGGTGCTGATGAAGGTCTTCGTGGACGCTTCGGCTCTTGAGTTCGCTGAGGAGGCGGTACGGGCGGTCGTGGGCGAGCTGCTGGAGCGTTCCGAGCTGCTGGCCGACTGGACGGTCGACCGATGTGAGGTCGAGCTCCACCCTGAGGATGCCCGGGAGAGCCTGGCCGCCGCCGACGGCCCGGATGCCCCGCCTGCTGATCCGGAGGCCCGCAAGGCCCGGCATGCCGAGCGCCCGAAAGAAGGAGCGGACGCGCCCGAGTACGACGCGGAGGCGAAGGCCGCGGAGGTGCGTGCCCGGATGCTGGCCCTGGCGGGCGAACTGCGCTCCTTCCCGCCATTGATGTTCGGCGCACTCGACGATGACGGGACTGAGTACGAAGACGCCGACTGCGATTTCGCGATCTCGCAGGAGGACGCCAAACTCGCGGCAGGGGCCCTGGTGTACAGCACGGACATCTTGGTGGACGAGCTGTTCGAGGACGTGCAGGTCCTGGCTGAGGAGGACGCCACAGTCGCGGAGTGCAAGGGGCACCTGTGGCATCTGGAGGAATTGCCCGAGCGGTATGCCCTCCAATACGACGTACTGTTCGCCCGGCGCTTTCTGGTGACGGTCATCGCCATGACCACCCGTTTCACTGCCGGAAGCTTCCAGCAGTTGGGCTGCGTAGCCGAGGAGCTCGCGCTGAAGTTCCTGCTCGATTCAGCGACCGTCAGCCTCGACACCTTTGGCCTGCTCGACGACGGCGTAAAGGCGGCCCTCGACGTGTTCGCGGAGAACGTCTACGAGGACGCGGACTTCGAGTGGCTCTACGACGACTCGATGGACGGGATCGACGAGAGTCCCGTCGGAGAGGCCCTGGGCATCGCGCCCATGTCGATCGGCTCGTGGTTCACGCCATTCAACGAGGGGAGGTTTGTCCATCCCTACTCGGCGGACGAGCCCGAGGAGGCGGCACAGTGAAATGCTCGTAGGAGCACGGCACGTGCCACTGCTCAGCGAGCCGTGGTCAGGAGTCCCGGTACGAGGACGCAATGCCAGCGAGCGAGCCGATTCCTACTGGATCCCGATCGCCAATGGCTCGCCCCTCACGACCTCTGCCACGTTCACCGCACCGTAAGGGAGTACCCGGGCAGCAAGAAGGTGCTGATGGGCGAGCGCATGGGCCACATGGACCGTCGAGTACAGGCTCCGCGTCGACCTCAGCGTGCGCGCGGTCCACTGTCGTAGCAGGTGGGCTCTGTGGTCTTCCCTGGCCAGGCAGTCAGGTATCGAACCAAGACCACTCCGAGCTGCGTGCAATCGTTGATGCCCCCGGTGAGGACGAAGGCGAGCGGCAGTCGTATGCCAGGCGGATGCCGCACGCCAGTCGGACGAACGGCTCAGGAGGGAAGAGACTGCCCCGCCAGGGCGCCAGCCTCCGACTATGCTCGCGACAGGAGCACGGGACGCGCATGAGGGGGGCCATGAGCCGGGTCGTCGTGGTGCACGGGGTGGGGCGGCAACTCGACACCGCCGAGACTCTGCTGGCGGAGGTGGAGCCAGCGCTGCGCGGCGGGGTCGAACTCGCGCTACGCCGCGATCCCACACTCGAGCGACTGACGGACGGCGACATCGTCTGCGCCGGATATGGGGACCTTTACCGGCAGCCTGGCACGCGCGGCGAGCCGTACTATCGGGCGGAGGACGTAGAGCCCGGGTTCGAGGCCGAGCTGCTGGAGACCTGGTGGCGGGAGGCCGCCCGGCTGGATCCTCGTGTCCCCGGACCGGACACCGCCGGTCTGAACGGGATGAACTCCGGCGCCGCTGCCCGTGGCGCGGTCGGCCATCTCGCCTCCCGCCCCCTGTCTGTTGACCGGGTCCGCCGTGCCCTGAGTGCCCTCACCCGCACGCGATTCTTCGGTGCCGTCTCGGACCGGCTGCTCATCTCGGACCTCAAGCAGGTGCGTCGCTACTTCACCGAGCCTGAGCTGCGTGCCGCCGTATGGGCTCGGGCTGCGGAGCTGATCACGCCAGAGACCCGTGTGGTCGTAGGCCACTCGCTGGGCTCGGTAGTCGCGTACGAGGCGCTGTGTGCGCTACGGCCGGGACTGTCGCCGCTGACCCTGATCACCCTCGGCTCCCCGCTGGGTTTGGCAGGTCTGGTCTTCGACCGTCTGCAGCCCGCACCGCAACAGGACGGCACGGGTGTCTGGCCGGCCCCTGTCAAGCAATGGACTAACCTGGCCGACAGCGGTGACGTAGTCGCCCTCGTCCGTGAACTCGCGCCTCGGTTCGGGCCGGAAGTCCTGGACCTGCTCGTGGACAACGGCTCCGAGATGCACAGCATGCGCGCCTACCTAACGGCGGTGGAGACCGGGACGGCGATTGCCATGGGACTGGCGCGGTGACGCACGGCCCGGCGGCCGGGGCTTCTGCAACAGGCGCACCGAGCAGTCCGGCTGCTGACGGGCTCAACCGATACGTCTTCGCCTTCGGCACCGGCACGTTCACTGCCGATCCGCTCCTTGAAGATCTGCCCGGCGTGCCCGAGGACCTGCGGCGGATCAAGGCCCTCTTCTCCTCCCTCGGGTACGCGGAGATCCTCCCGGAGCTCGCCTTCGCACCCGATGCCCAGCAGGTGCGCGCCGGTCTGGAGGACTGGCTCAAGGAGGACGAGCGCTGTAATGAGGATGTGCTCGTCGTGTACTACGCCGGGCATGGCTTGCGCGACGACCGCCACCACCGGATCACCTGCCGCAACAGTCGTTACAACCGTGTGAGCACCACCCTCGCCTCTCGCGAGCTCGCGGACCTGTTGGCCGACACCCAGGTTGGGCACGTCCTGCTGCTGCTCGACACCTGTTACGCCGAACTGGGCGCGGCCGAGATCACAAACGTCACCGGCCAGTTGGTGGACTACCGGCCCCCGGGCGCCGACGGGCTGTGGCTCGTAGCCTCGGCTCGCTCTCGCGAGCTCGCGTACGACCATGCCTTCGTGACCGCCCTGGAGGCTGCGGTGCGCGCGGGCACGGCCGGAATGCGGCAGCGGTATCTGGACATCCCCACGGTGACCGACCAGGTCAACGACCATTTCCGAGAACATCGCCCGGACCAGTGCGCCAGCTATCACGCGGTATCCGGCCGGGCGGTCCCACCGTTCCTGCCCAACCCGAAGTACCGGCCCGGCCTGCCTGACGAGGCGATGGACGTGGAATCGCAGCGGGAGTGGACCGCGCATTTCGGTCCGCGGGGCCGCGGTGTGGAGTACGCGAGCGAGCCGGGCGACTGGTTCACCGGGCGCCTGCAGGCGCTGGCCACGCTGGCGGGCTGGCTGCGCGATCCCGTCCACGATGCCCGGGCGCGGGTGGTGACCGGAGATCCGGGATCCGGCAAGTCGGCCGTCCTGGGCCGGCTCCTCGCGCTGGCGCGCCCGGACCACCCGGAGGCGCCTGCGCACCTGCTGCCGCCGCTCGGTTCGGTCACGGTCTCCGTGCACGCACATGGCACCACCCTGGAAAGGCTCACTGCCCGGCTTGCCACCGCGCTGGATGTGGAAGCGGACAGCCCGCCGCAACTGCTGGCCCGGCTCGCCGAGTACGAGGGTCCCCAGCGGACCGTGCTGATCGACGCGCTGGAGGAGGCGGGTACGGGCGTCGGCGGGCGGGAACCTCAGCGCATTGCCCGTGAGTTGCTCCGGCCGATGTCCGTCCTGCACAACCTGCGCCTGCTGATCGGTACCCGGCGGACGATGGTCCCCGAGCTGGGCCGGGCCGTCGTGGTCGTCGACCTGGACACCGACGCGTACACCGGCCACGACGACATCGAGCAGTACGCGCGGCGCACGCTGGCCAGAATGCCCGGTGGGCTGACGGTGGCGGACCGGGAGGCTGTGGCTGTCGCGGTGGCCCGGCAGGCGGGCCGCTCCTTCCTGGTCGCCCGGATGACCGTACGGGCCCTGCTGCACGGGGACCTGACCCCCGACCTGTCCCGTCCGGGCTGGGAGGAGGAGCTGCCCTCGGAAGTCGGGCAGGCATTCGACGCCTATCTGGCCCGGTACGGTGAGGACGAGGAACGGGTACGGCGACTGCTGCGGCCCCTGGCGTACGCGGAGGGCTCCGGTCTGCCATGGGATTCGCTGTGGGCTTCGCTGGCGGCGGCCCTGTCGGGCGAGAAGTGCACCAATGACGACGTGGACTGGTTGTGGCGGCAGGCGGGTGCGTACGTGGTGGAGGTGCCGGCCGGTGAGGACCGGTCGGTGTTCCGGCTGTATCACGAGGCGCTGGCCGAGCACTTGCGCGATCCGCGGCGCAGCCGCGAAGACCAGCGCCGGATGACGGCTGAGCTGATCGCCTCGGTGCCGCCGCGGATCGACGGTGACGGCCCGGACTGGGAGCGCGCGCACCCGTACGTTCATGCTCACTTGGCGGGCCACGCGGCGGCCTCGGAGGACCTCGAACGCCTGCTGCAGGACCCGTGGTTTCTGGTGTATGCGGAACCGGACGGGTTGCTGGCCGCGATGGACGGGGTACGCGGCCGAGAGGCGCAGCGCGTCCGCACGATGTACCGAACCTCGGCCCATCTCTACCGCGATCTGTGGGTACGCGAACGGGCCCAGGTGTTGGCGGTGGACGCGGCCCGGTACCGGCTGGAGGAGTACCGGAAGAGGCTGGGGCGGAGGCTGGAGTGGGCGCCACGGTGGGCGACCGGGTCCCAGACGAGCACCCTGTTCCGGGGAGAGCTGAGCTCGACGTCCGGCCATCCGCTTGTCGCGGCGGAGCTGAAGGGAATGCCGGTCGTGCTCAGCGCACAGAGCGGGGGGCTGGTGCAGATCTGGGATCCGGCGCAGCAGCGCTGTGTGGCCACCCTGGACGGGCACACCCGCACAGTGTCGGCGATGGACTGCATCGAAGTGGATGGCGCCACGCTCGTCGTGACCGCATCCGACGACGGAACCGTGCGCGTCTGGGACCTCGCACGTACCACCGAACTCCGGAGGTTCGTGGTGCAGAGCGAGACCGAGATTGCCCGCAAGGCGGGTAAATCGCAGATGCGGACCGTGGTGGCTGGTCTGGCCTGCACCTGGGTCCAGGGCGAGGCACTGATCGTCGGTTGTGCCCCGGATGGTTCGGCCTGGACCCGAGAGCTGATGTCCGGCGAGGTCAGACGAATACTCTCGGGGCAATCTAGGGCAGGCGCATACCGCCTTTCGGTCCTCTGCCTGGAGACGCAGGGGGTGGCCACCGCTCTTGTCGGCTTGCCGTCCGGCCCGCTGCGGCGGTGGAACCTCGAGTCCGGAGAGTGGGACCACCTCCGCGACTCCGAGGATTGCGAGGCGGTGGCGAGTGTCGCCCAGGGTGGCCGCGAGTTCGTGTCCCTCGGCTCCCGCCAGGGGGAGCTTCAGTTCCGTGACCTGGCAGCGGACCTCGTCGTCTCTTCCTGTCGCGTCGGGTCCGGCTGGATCTCGGCCATCGCGTTCACCGAACTCGAAGGCCGCGCGGTCATGGTGCTGGGCTACGGGGACGGCTCGATGGAGCTGAGGGAACGGCCGAGTGGCCGGCTGCTCGCGCGGCTGAACGGCAATACGGACTGGGTGCGTTCCATCGTGATAACGAGAGTCGACGGTCGACCCGTGGCTGCCAGCTCCAGCACCTGCGGATCCATCCGACTGTGGAGCCTGGAAGAGCAAGGCGAGGCGGTTGAGGCTCCGGGCCATTCCAGCTTGGTGAGGGCAGTCACGTGCACTGTGCTGGACGGAGCCGCCGTTGCGGTATCGGCGAGCAGCGACCACACGGCACGGGTGTGGGAGGTGGCCTCCGGAAGGGCGCTGCAGTGCCTCGAAGGACATTCCGATTGGGTGGAAAGGGTGGCCTGTGCAACGGTCTCCGGCACACCGGTCGCCGTGACTGGTGGCAATGACGGCACCGTCCGGGTGTGGAATCTCGCGGACGGGTCAGAGACCGGAAGAGCCGAGGTAGAGCACTCGAAATTGCAATTGCTGGCCTGCGGGCACCTCGAAGGCGCTTCGGTCGCCTTGCTCGGGCAGAAAGGCTTTGGCAGGGCCAGGGCTGGCATTTGGAACCTGGAGAACCTGCAGATCAGCGGGGCCTTTGAGGTGGCCTCCTCCTACGCCCCGGCCTCGGCCTGGGGTCTCGTGGACGGCCGTCCCTTGGCCGTGATCGCGGCGGGCCAGCTGCGCGGGCAAGCCGAGCGGCAGACGGAACTTTGGGATCTCACCGACTGGACGCGGGTGGGCGACTTGAAGGGCCTGACCGATCAGATCAACGCCCTGGCCTGCGGCACCGACGGATGCGGCCCGGTGGCCTTGGCGGCCACGGCCAATAATGGCGCCCAGCTGTGGGATCTGCGGACCCGGCGGCTTCGTCACCGGCTCGGTGACGGCTGGGTGTCCGATGTGGAGCTCGGCCAGCTGGATGGGGTGCCGGTGGCCGTCACTGCCAACCGCTACACCGTGGGTATCTGGGACCTCGGCAACGGTACGCCCCTGCATGAGATCCGCATGCCCGTCGCTCCACGTGCCATCGCCTTCGCCCCCGGCGGTGAGCTCGTTGTCGGCGCCGGGTACGAAGTGATCGTCCTGGAGCGCTGAAGCGCACGGCACGTCAACCTGTGCGCCGCGCTGGCTCGTACGTGAGGGCCAACAGCAGCACACAGCTCGCGATGCCCAGGGCCGTCGTCTGGCAATGGCCGGCGAAGCGTCCTGGTAGTGGGCGGAGATACAGGCATGGGCCGGCTCCTGCGGCGTGGCGCCTCGGATGCGATACCGCCGCGCCGGACCTGGTACCCCAAGTCTGGAAGTGATTCGACCTGCCCCGTGCCGCTGACCGCACGAGCGCAGGGGGCAGGGCCGAGCCTGCAGGGAGCCTCAAGGAGGAGCGCGCGCCCGTTGTCCCGGCTTCGGACGAGAGGCCGGTGATTCGTGACGCTCGTTCGACGCTGCTCCTGGCGGAGCGTCAGGCGGATGGCGACGGCTCAGCGGTTGGATATCACTCCAGAGGCGGCGACCTCGGCCTGCTCAGATCCGTGCAGTGTGAGCGCGGTCTGGCGTCGGCGCGGGGGTGTGTTCGGCGTGAGCCGCTGCCCACCATCGCAAAGTGACGAAAGTGCCTCCGGAACGCCACGCGCAGGCATAGTCTGCGGGAATACCCGCACGCCAGGCTGGGGCGGCATGTAGTGCGGCGGAGGTGTCATGGGTGGGGACACGTATGTTTCAGGAGCGGTCGGCGAACGGCCGGAGGCGTCATCGGCGCGTCGCGACGGGACGGAGGTGCCTGACCCGTATGGCGACCGAGCCCTTCTGACCTCTGCCATGGCACGGGGCTACGACGCCGTACCCGACCAGGAACGAGATCGGCTGCTGCGCTATCTCGAAGCGGTTGTCGCGGCCCGCCCGGCGCCGGTGCACACCGCCGTCGCCTTCAACGCCGTGTACTTCGGTTACGACCTCGACGGCGACGGCTACGGCGGCAGCCCGCTGCGCCTCGATGACTTCCCGGTGATCACCTTTGGCGAGTGCGCTCCCGCGCTCCCGGTCGGTGCCATGGTGTGCGTCGCCACCGGATCGGACCCCCTCTACGCCGAGATCGTCTACCGGGAGGGGGCCCACCCGGAAGTGGGCGCCCTCGGCGACGTACCCGCTTGGGTGTCGGGGGCGCCCGCGGGTGCCGAGGGGCCGGGCAGACTGGGGAACGGCACCGCTCCACAGCGAAGGGAGCTGCTGGTCCCGGACCTCCACGCCTTCGGCCCGGCCCTGAGCCTGTCACCGGCCCAGCTCCATCGCTTACGCACGCGCCGACGCTGGATCAACCGGGACGGCCATGTCGTTGTCGACGTCTGCTACCCGTCCCGGGAAGCGGCCCGGCGCGACGACCTGACCGCGTATGCGGACCATCTCCTGACGACAGCGCGGGAGCAGTTGCTCAGTCCCTTCGTTCCCGTTTCTCTCGCTGAACTGGTGGGCGGCACACACGACGACGACCTGCGGGCGGGTCTGCTCGGTCTTCTCGACACAGTGCGAGGGGTCCTCAACTCCAGTGACAGGCTGCGCACATGGGGCCACTACGCCATGACCCGGACCTCTCTGGCGGATTGCTGGCGCGACACCGGCCCGCTGGGTGGCGACGATCTCAGGTCCCTCGCGGCAGCGGTGGAACACGCGGCCACCCCGGCGAGGCGGCGCTACGGCCTCACCTCTCCGGTCACCGTGTACACAGCGGTCGGACCCCGGCTTCGCGGGTTCCCCGGGGCAGCGGAACCGCTCAGGGGAGTGGGGTACGCGGCGGCGGTGTGCCGGGCGAATATCTCGCTCGCCGATGTCGTCCAACGGGGCAGTGACCAGGGCCGGTTCGAGAACGGCTCCCGGATCACACTCGACGACGCCTTCGAGGGTGGAGGCGTATGGCGGTCCCACCACCCCGGTGACTCGGAAATCTCCCGAGATCCTCTGGTTCCGGCCGGACGCGGTTGGACGTCCACGACATGTGCACCATGGGAGCCGGAGCCGGAGCCGGAGCCGGAGCCGGGAGCCGAGGTGGATCCGGTCGACCTGCCCATCGCCGACTATGCCTCCCTCGGTCCCAGCGAGCTCCTTCGGACCGACGCGAACGAGATCGTCTGGCGGTCGCCCCTGCGGCTGGCCCATCTCATCGACGGCTGGTTCCCCCTGCACCCGGACGTCGCGCGGGAACTTCGCCGTTCGCACGGCCGGCGCCCCCCATCACGTCTCGAACTCGACCACCCCGGCGGGGCGTTGGACGGAAGCGAGGCGGTTCAGGACGTCACCGCCGAACTCGGTGACCACACCGGCCGACTGACTTCAGTCACCTGGCCCCGCGACTTCTTCCCCGGCCTGATGCTCGAGCTGCGTTGGCCCCGTGGCGGGATACTGATCCGCGTTGCCACGACACGGCTCGAGGAACCGGTGCAGGTCGGCGACCGAGTGATCAGGCACTGCTTCGACCCCCGTGTTCTCACCCGGGAGGACGCTCCGGGCAGTGACCGCCACGGTGACACGGCAGCAGGGCTCGGCCCCCGGCAGCTGGTGATGCGCGCTGTGCGCCGTTGCGGGCTGCTCACCCTGGACGGCCATGCCCTGCTGGACCGTTCCGTCCTGCCGAGTGCGGCCTACGGGTGCCGGCCGGCCCGCTCACAGGCCGCCGCCCTGGAATCGGCGGTCGCGGAACTCCTCGCGCAACGGTTCCTGGAGCCGGCCCTCGGCAGCCGCGACGCCTGGGGGCAACCGCACTTCCCGGCACGCCACGGGGAGCCGACCATCCCTCTCATCGGCTACCGCCCCGCTCGACGCCGGGTGATACGCCCATGGGGCGGAACGGAGCCGGGTGGCGAGGGGCTGCGCGGTGTCCAGTTCGTCCCCGGCCATCTGCGCCGCCTGCGGCCGGGTTGCTCGCCCAGCAAGGCTCAGCGAGCGGCCTTTCGTGAGTACTGCCGCAGGCTCGGCAAGGCGGACGGCTGGGAACTGCCCGATGGGTACACGTTCGTCACCGAGCACACGCGCGGCCACTGATCCGTCACGGCTTTCCGGCACCCACGTTTCCCTTCAAAGCTCCTCGTCGTCGAGTGAGCCGATCCCGCAGAACCAGCCACAGAAACGGAGTACGCGTAGATGCAGGACCGCTACCGCGTTGTCACGGGGCCGCCGTTGTCCCCGCCGGGTGTCTCGGTCGAGGGCCTCGAAGGCCTGGCCGCCGAGCTCAACGCCTTGGAGCACCCGGCCGTCACCGCCCTGAACGACCTGACGGTCGGCACGGTGGAACTCGCCTTCAACTCCCTGCCGCCCAGGGACCGGCAGGAGTTGCTCGGCAGCCTGGGGATCCGCATGGCGGCGCCTCGACGGGCGGGCAGTGCCCTGTGCCGGGACGTTCTCGCCAGGCTGCGGCGCGAGTCACAGCAGCGCAAGTGCACCTGCAGGGTCAGGGAACTCACGGTCACCGTGATGAATCAGGTGGGCAGATTCGTCTTCGCGCAGGATGGAGAGACGGTTTCCGACCCGGTTTCCCGGTGGGGAGCGACGCTGGTCCGGACCACGGTGTTCGCATGGTGCAACGCCTCCGTCGCCGACGCCTGCGTCCTTGCCTGGGCAGCGGACCAGGACTGGTTCGCTGCGACGGCCGACGAGAAGGAGGCGGTACGACTCGCCGCTGTGGGCAGAGCGGCGCGGTCCGTTGTGTCGGCGCACCCCGGCTTCGCTCCCGGCGCATCGGAAGACCAGGAGCTGCCACGCGCGGGCGACGGGAAGTGTGAGCCCGCTGCCGTCGCCGACCGGCCGGGCACGAACGCCCATGCGCCGGAGACCGCAGCACCGGATCTTGCCACCTTGAACGACGTGCCCGCGACGGGGCCCGAAGGCTCCCGGACCGAGAAGGTGACGGATCCGGAGGCGGTCTGCCGACAACTGGAGTCGGCCGTGGCGGAAGCCCGGCAAGCCGCAGAGAAGGTGACCGGGGCGGTTGCGGACGGCTGCCCGCCGCAGGACGAGGATCTGGCTCCGCTAGCCGCACTGGGCGCCGTCTTCGACAGCGCCGACGCGGTGTTCCGTGCGGCGGGCATTGAGGGAGTGCCCCGCCGCCTGCAGGACATGTCCCGCGCTGTACAGGCGCACCGGGCGGCACGCGAACGCGACCTGCAGGCACGGGAGACTCTGCGGGAACTGATGGACGTCGCATGCCGTCCGGTCAGCCCCGCCGCCTCTGCCGCCGAGGCCGTGCGAGGCGCAGCCCGCCGCCTGCTGGACACACCCGTGTGGGAGGAGACGCAACGGCAGGAAAGTACTGCGCTCGCAGCCTTGGGGCGGCTCATCCGGTTGGGGCGGCAGGCGGACGCCGCCACGGAGATCCTGGCCCTGCAGGAGCAGATCGTGCGTGTGCTGCCCGCGTGTGCCATGGCGGCGGTCATGGCCCCCGAACTGACGTTGGCGCAGCCGGAGGACGCCTGTCGCGGAGCCGTTGGGGCAGAGGCGGACGGCACCGAGCCCACGAGAGATACGGCCACCGTGGAACAGGGTGCCGTCCCGCCCGCCGGGCGCAGGGAGCCGACCGAGCAGACAGAAGAGAAGACGGGGGAGACCGCCGCCGGCCACCCCACCGAGGGGACCGTCCACCATCCGGCACCGGAACCGGAAGCCGCCGCACACGCACGGGAGACAGCCTCCGTTCCGCCCCGCGCCGCCGACGCACCGGCCGCGATACCCGCTGTCGGCGACCCGGAACCGTCCACGGACCCGGACGCCGGCTCGCCGGCTCAAGCGGCCGGACCGACGCTCACTCCGGTCGCGCCGCACGGCGGAGCCACATCAGCCCCGGAAACGGCTGCGGACTTGTCCTCGTCCGAGGACGAGGACGAGGATCCCGACGTGGCCGCAGCCGAGCGGGCCCTGGCGCGGCTGGTCGTGGAACGGCGCTTCGGACTCGCCCACCATGTGGCGAACGCCGCCGGCCGGCCCGAGCCGCAAGTGGTGGCGCTCCGGCTGGCTGGTGCGGCCGCGCTGCTCACCTCCGGTGACAGTCAACGTGCCCGGCTGACCGCGGACCTGCTCCAGCAGTACGGCGGATACGCGGGCCGTGACGCCGAGGGCAGCGAACTCCTCCTGCTGCCCGCTCTGCTTCGTACGGCGCTGATCACTGGCGACCATCTGGCGGGCGCACAGCTCAAGGCGCTGGTGTCCCGGCTGCCGGACCGGCTCGGGGAGGCGGCGACCGCTGTGGCCGACCGTGCCCTCAGCGGTGCCCTGATGATCGCCTCCCCCCTGGTCGTCACTTCCGACGTCTTCGAGACGGAGGCCCGGCTGCGGGACCTGCGCGAGCTGTGCCGTGCCCTGCTCGCGCCGCCAAGGCTGCGGTTCGCGCGGGCGACGGAGATCGCCAAGCGGTGGCTGGCCCCCGACGACGGCATGCTCGGAGTGCTGATCACGACCGTCGTTCGCGACGACCGCGATGCGGTACCGCAGGCGCGGGAGCAGGCCGAACGCCTGTCGAAGCTCACCGAGATCAACAACGAGATCGACCGCATGGACCGCAAGCACCGCTCGTCCAGCGGCAAACCGCTCCAGGGCTCCGGACGGCACGACCTTGTGCATCTCGTGGAGCGAGCCGCCGACCTGGTCAAGGAGTGGTGCCTGGCGGTCGACGGCATCCGGCGCAGCGACCGCTCCGACGGCAACCGGGCGGTCAAGGAGATCTCCTCGCTGCGCCAGTCCCTGCTGGACGGCAAGGAGGCGGTACTGGCTGAACTGGAGCAGCTGGCACGGCGCTCGGAGGCCTTCGCCGCCGCGACGGCGTGGGCGGCCCGCGCCTCGATGGAGGAGCTGTTCGCTCTGCTGGCCGGTGACACCGCGACCACGCGCCCCGGCGGTTCCATCGCCCCGGAACTCCTGCTGGACGCGGAACTGCTGAAGGTGTGCGACACCCGTGACGAGCGGCCGTCGCTCGACCGGCTCCTCACCGCGGTCGACCGGAGCTGGCAGGACGCCCTCGCTGAACGGCTCGCCCACGACGCCTTCGACGCGGCCCGTACCGTCGTTGAGCTGGCCGGACGCGGGGTGCTGCCCGCCGCACAGGCCGGGAAGTTCACCCCGCCCGCGCTCGCCGGGATAGAGGAGCGGGAGGCCACGCGGCGCGCGGAGCTGCGCCAGGAACACGACGAACTCGTCGCCGAGCTACACCGCGCGCAGGCCGACGGCGCCGTGACCGACGACCAGGACCTGCACCTCCAGGAGCTGCTGGCCGACGCCCGCGGCCGGCTCGAAGGCGCCGACACGCACGACCTGATCGACGTACGGCGGGCGCTCGACACCGTACGGCGCGACCTGCCCGCCTTCCGGCAGCAGGCCGCCGACCGTATCCGGGCCCGGCTCGACGCCCTGGACCTCACCACGGAGGAGCGCTCTCAGGTTCTGCGGCACCTGGACACCGGCGGCCTGGCCACCGCCGCCGATCTCGTCTACTTCCTGGAGATCGGCGAACCCGTCCCGGAGATCGAGACCGGCGAAGCCCACCTGACCGAGTTCTTCCCGGCCGTGCCCGATGGCCTGCCAGGGGGCATTGACCGCGGTCTCGTCGACGTCGTCCGGTCCGGCGGTAAGCACCCGATGCTCCCGGTCCTGGACTACGGCGCTCTCTCTACCGACGAGGCGGCACTGGCGGCCGACGCCCTCGACGCATGGCGGGAGCTGGGCGCGACCGAACCGAAGGACCGGCTCGAGGTGTCCGCGAAGAGGCAGCTGCTCCCGGCCCTCAAACTCCTCGGCTACGACGCAAAGACCGCTAGGCCCCTCGACGAGCGGTCGCCGCACCGGCGCGAGTACCGCTTTTTCGAGGTAACCGAGGTGGAGATCAACGGCAGGGCGAAGGCGCCTGCATTCGGCTCTCAGACCAGGGAGCAGGGCGGCAGCCTCCGCGTGCTGATGGTCTGGGGCCGCCCGCCCGCCAAGGTCGTCATGAGCCTGACGGAGCGCGACACCAGCGGCGCGAGCCTCCTGGTCGCCTACTTCGGCACGCTGGGCCGCGAGGCCCGCGTCGAACTCGCCGTCGGCTCCGAGCGGTTGCAGCCGCTGCTGGTCGTGGACGACGCCGCCCTCGCCTATCTCGCGGCCCGGGGAAATCGCCAGGTAAGCACGGCCACGCAGACACTCCTGCCGTTCTCCGGCGTCAACCCCTACATCAGGGAGAAGCGAGGCCGGATCGGCGGCGAGATGTTCTACGGTCGTGACGCCGAACGCAAGAGCATCCTCGATCCGCGCGGCACCCAGGTGATCTTCGGCGGTCGCGGCCTGGGCAAGTCGGCACTGCTCGCTGACGCCGGGGAGCGGTTCACGGAGCAACGCCCCGGCTACCACGAGGCGGTGTACGTGAACCTCGACCAGGAGAACATCGGCAAGGGCAGCTCGCTGGGACCAGAGGCGCTGTGGAGCGTCCTGGACCGGGAGCTGACCGAGGCACAGGTGCTGGGCCGGCCGCAAGGCCGCAAGTCGCGGCAGGACATCTCCGAACGGGTGCGCGTCGGCATCCGGGCCTGGCTCGACGGGGACTCGCGCCGCCGTCTGCTGATCCTGCTCGACGAATGCGATCAGTTCTTCGAGGCGGACGCCCCGCGCTTCGATCAGACCAAGAAGCTCAAGGGCCTCGGCTCCGACACCAAGGACCGCGCCAAGGTCGTCTTCGCCGGCCTGCACTCCGTGCAGCGGTTCTCCAAGCTCGCGAGCAACGGGCCGTTCGGCCACCTCGCGCAGACGCCGAAGGTGATCGGTCCGCTCGCTCCCCAGTTCGCCGCCGAACTACTGGTCGAGCCGATGCGGGCACTCGGCTTCGAGTTTCAGGACATGGACCTCGTCAACCGGGTGCTCGGCTACTGCTCCTACCAGCCGTTCCTGTTGCAGATGTTCGGTCACCGGCTGGTCGAGCTGATGCACCGCAAGCGGGAGCGGCGCGGAGCCGAGGGACCCCCTTACCTCGTTGAGGTCGCCGACATCGAGGTCGTGGAGTCGGACGCCGGGCTCAGGAACGGCATCTCGGCGGCTTTCAAGGACACGCTGAGCCTCGACCACCGCTACGACGTGATCGCCAACGTGCTGGCGCACCATGCCCGCTGCCGCGGCCTGGAAGTACGGCTGAGCGACACCGAGCTGCGCGAGGAGTGCGAGACGTTCTGGCGCCAGGGCTTCGAGCAGCTCGACACCGAGGGGTTCCGCGCCTATCTCTCCGAAATGGTGGGCCTTGGCATCCTCGCGCCCAACCACGACGGCCAGGGCTGGCATCTGCGCGGCCCGAACGCCCTGCGCATGATCGGCACCTCCCACGAGGTGGATGCCCGTCTGCTCAGGGCCGAACAGGACTGCGAACTCCAGGAGAGCATCGTGCAGGAGGGCCGTCCCGAGTTGCCCGACGGCCGGCCGGCGCCGCTCACCATCACCCAGCTGGACGATCTGCTCGGCGAGCGGTCCAATCAGACGAGGGTCGTCCTCGGCACGTCCGCCACCGGCGTCACCGACGTCGGCGACACCCTGCGGACGATCGCCGGGCGCATCGCCGACTGGACGCTGCCGCCCGTCGGCAGGCCCAGCGTCTACAAGCAGGAACTCACCGGCGGGCGCCCACGGGAACGGCGCGTCGTCATCAGCGACTTCGTCAACTACCGGGACCCAGTACGGCCCGAGACCTGTCGGGAGGCAGTTGACCTGGCCGAGACGCTGCTGCCCGAGACCCCGGGGGTGACCCGAGCGGTGGTCCTCGTCACCGATCCGACTCAGCTTGCGCTGTGGCGCACCCTGCTGATGGGCGCGGAGCTCACGTCGGCTGCCCCCGTGGTGCTGCGCCGCCACGATCGCCGCAGTCTGCGTGGCTGGGCCCAGCGTGTCGAGATGTTCCACACGGAGGACCGCCTGGACCGTCTCCATGAGTTGACCAGCGGCTGGCCGCTCCTGGTCGGCCGGGCACACCGCCTGCACAGCGAACTGGGCGACCCCGACGAGGTACTGCGCCGTCTGGCCGGGCTGCGCACGGACCGGGCCGAGGCCGGTGCTTTCGCCGAGGCGACCGGGGTGTACGCGGACCCGCTGCTCGCGACCGGATACCGGGCCATCGAAGATGAGTTCGGGGAGGGCTCGTTCGACCTGGAGAGTGCGGTGACCGCCGTGGCGGTCCGGATCGAGGACGAGGATGAGGCCCGCTGGATCGTCAGCTCTCTCGACGTCCTCCAAGTGTTCGACCGCGAGGAAACCCAGCTGCGCCTGGAGCCACTGCTCCGCCAGTGCGTGGCGCTCCGCGCGTGACAACGGGTGACACCGTGCCGGCCGCCCGCATTGCCGGGCGGCCGGTCACGCTTCACGGCTCCCTTGCCGGTAGCCGACCGGGCATGGCGAGGCGCCAACCTTGGCTGCCTGGTCGAGGATCGCCTGGATGGTGCGGTAACTGAGGGCCACTTGCGAGGAGCGGCCGCGGACGTCTGCGCCTCGTCGCCCCCGAATGTGGTGATAGCAGTGGCGGAGGTAGCACAGGCCGGAGCTGCTGTCGTCGACGTAGATCAGGTCGCCGCCGAAGTGCTCCTCGCGCTCGGCACGGATCTGGATCTCGCGGGCCTGCTCCGTCTCGTAGCAGGCGTCGTGTTCACGACGCGACGGCGCATCAGACGCTCTCGCGCGCGAAGGCCGCGGTCAACAACATCGGCTGAACCAGCCCGGCGCATCGGGAGGAGAAGCAACCCTTCGCGGTGCGCTGACGGGCTGCCGGCCGTCGGGGGACGGCGCCACGCGGGGTCGTGGCGGCGGTGCGAAATGCAACTGGCAGGACCCGGCGTGAAGGTCAAGACCGCGATTCTCGACATCGGCGATGTCAAGGGTGCGGTGACAGAGTCAACCTTGAAGAACGTTCAGAGGGCTGCGGATCGGACTCACCGTATCTCCTGACCCGGTTGATACCTCGGCGGAATTGTCGGTTCACCACGACGTATGGGGTCCATGCGACTTCCGGGGGAGGCCGCATCCCGCCGTGCAGGCACGCAATGCCCCACGCCTGGCAGCAGCGCTGGGCGGGCTGGACAGCATGCTGGGAGTCGCCGGCGAGCCTGGTGACTCCCACCTATTTCGGGGTTGCTGAAGGGCATGCGATCAAGATCCCCGGCTGTGTGCGTTCCGCTGTGCGCCTCCCCCGGCTAGGTGCCTTCCCCGGATGGTGACAGGCGCGGTGAGCAGCCCGACGATCGCGTCGGTCGGGGCATCGGCCGTGCGGTCCCAGGAGGAGTGCAGGGGGTGCCCTACCAGGGGGGCAGTCATGACCTGGACGGCGTGGCGGGCGTGCCAGGGCCGACTTAGTGCCGATGTGACAGGCCGGGCAGGAACACCGCGGTGATCGCCGCGGCCGAGGACGGGCCGTGGGGGACCGATCGTCCGAGACCGATCGTCGGAGGCCGATCGTCGGAGACCGACCTCTCCGGCGGAGTCCCCTCCGTCCCCTCCGCTGCCCCCGTAGCCTCAGGCCGCCGCGATGCGGGCGGCCACGCAGGGGTCCTCGTTGCGGTAGCCGAGGCGGGTGTAGAGGCGTTCGGCGGGGGCGTTGTCGGCGAGTTGCCACAGGGTGCAGAAGCCGTGCCGGCGGACGGCGAGCCGGGTCAGCCAGGCGGTCAGTGCGGCGCCCAGGCCCTGGCCGCGCAGGGCGGCGTCGGTGGCGACCGAGGCCATCAGCGGGGCGCCGCTGTCCCGCAGGCTGCTCAGGGCGCCGCAGGCCACCAGCCGGCCGTCGGCCTCGTCGCGGATGCCGGCCCACAGGCTGACGTCGCTGGAGCCCGGTCCGGTCGAGTGCGCCGGGCTGTGCTCGTTGAGGAAGGCGACGAGCTCGTCGTGGTGGCTCTCGTCGAAGGCGGTCACCCGCTCCTCTCCCCGTTGGACGGGCGGCTCCTCCAGCGTCCAGCGGAAGACCCACTCGACGGCGTCGGTGACCGTCAGATGGCGGCCGACCAGGGCGTCGGTGCCGCGGGGGCCGGTGAACTCCCGTACGCCGTCGGGCAGCCCGTGCGCGGCGCGCAGGACCAGACCGGCGGCGGCGTCCGGTTCGCCGACGCTCCATATGTGGCCGCGGGCGCCGTCGAGCCAGGCGGCGGCGCCGTCGCCGGACCAGCTGAGACGGCCGGCCGGGCGCGGCCGCGCGGCGCCGAAACGCAGCAGGGCTGAGCCGGTCTGCAGCTCCAGGCCCTGGTCGAAGAGGTCGGCGGTCCGGGGGAGGAGGGTCGTTGGCTGCATGCTCTCTGAGAAGGACGTGAGGGGCTTGTGGGGACGTATGGGGGATGGGGGACCAGGGGACGGGCGGCGGTCCGGACGCGTCCGGGCCAGGGGTGGGGACCGCTCGCGGGACCGCTCCGCACCCCGTACTCCGCCGGCGGTGGCCGGGACCGGCCGACCGGGCCGACCACTTTCGCATACCGCCCCTGGCCCGGGGCAAATGCGCGGCCCGCGCGACGGGCCGGGGGCGGGTGCGCCGGGCGGGCCGGGATGCGCCGCGGGCGGCTCCGGAAGGCCTCACCATGCCCTGGTGCGGGGCGAGTTGCCGTCGCGCACCAGGGCGGCCGCGGCTACTCCGGCGGTTCGGTGACGGCCACCTCGGCGGGGCGCAGGAGCTGGCCGCCGACCCGGTAGCCCTGGCGGAAGACCGCGGCGCAGGTGGCGCAGCCGACCTGGTCGCTGGAGGTGCAGGTCACGGCCTCGTGGACGACCGGGTCGAAGGGGGCGCCCGGTGCGCCGACGGGCTGCAGGCCCAGCGCCGCCAGCTCGGCCTCCAGGGTGTCGGCGACGCGCTGGAGGCCGCCGGTCACCTCTCCCCGTTCGGTGGCCTCGGCGAGGGCGTCGAGCACGGGGAGCAGCCGGCGCAGCACATTGGCCACGGCGATCTCGGCGACCGCCTGGCGGTCGCGGCGGACCCGCTTGCGGTAGTTGTCGTACTCGGCCTTCAGCCGTTGCAGGTCGGCCGTGCGCTCGCCCAGTTCGGCGCGGAGCACCGCCTCGGGCGGCGTCGGCGTACCGGTGCCGGTGCGCTCCTTCGCGGGGGTACGGGCGGGGAGCACGGCGGGGCTGTCCTGCGGCCCGCGTCCGACGAGTGCCAGCTGCGGGCGGGCAGGGCCACGGACGTGGGGCGGGCGGTTCATCGGGGGCCTCCCTCCTGCTTGTCGTCGTCGACGATCTCGGCGTCCACGACGTCCTCCTCGGACTTGGCCTGCTCGCCGGCGGCGGTGCCCCCGCTGCCGCCCGCGGCGGCCTGCGCGGCCTGGGCGTCGGCGTACATGGCCTGGCCGAGCTTCTGGGAGACGGCCGCGACCTTCTCGGTGGCGGTGCGGATCGCCGCGGTGTTGTCGCCCTCCGCGGACTCGCCCTTGAGCTTCTCCTTCAGCTCGCCCACGGCCTCCTCGACCTCGGTCTTGATGTCGCCGGGGACCTTGTCCTGGTTGTCCTTGAGGAACTTCTCGGTCTGGTAGACCAGCTGCTCGCCCTGGTTGCGGGTCTCGGCGGCCTCGCGCCGTCGGTGGTCCTCCTCGGCGTACTGCTCGGCGTCGCGGACCATCCGGTCGATGTCGTCCTTCGGCAGCGAGGAGCCGCCGGTGACGGTCATCTTCTGCTCCTTGCCCGTGCCCAGGTCCTTCGCGGTCACGTGCATGATGCCGTTGGC
>NZ_JBSFYC010000103.1:0-19974 GCF_053595675.1 Streptomyces sp. NPDC002446
TGTGTGGACGTAAAGCGAAGCAGTCCACACACCAGGCCCCGGAGGACCGTCACCGGCAGCCGAAAAGCCCCGCGCAGCGGCAACGCCCGCCGCAGGCGCAACGGCGAGAAACAACCACGGCGGGAAAGCCAAAAACGTGGGCAGCAGGCAAAGCGCAGCGGACCGTCACGTCCGGCCCCGAAACCTCCCCACAGCCACCGGCGCCGTGACCACCGTGAGGCCCAGCGACCACACCAGTGTCCAGGTCACCGGCCCGGCCACCGGGCCCTCGCCCAGGACGAGTCCGCGGGCCGCGTCGGCCATATGCGTCAGGGGATTGACGCGGGTGAAGGCCTGCAGCCAGTCCGGCATGGTGGCGGGCGCAACGAAGATCGAGGAGCCGAACTGCAGCGGCGTCAGCACCACGACCGACAGGCCCTGGATGGCCTGTGCGGTGCGCAGGGTCAGGCCCAGCAGCATGAAGGTCCAGATCAGCGAGGTGCCGAAGACGGCGGTCAGGCCGATCGCGGCCAGCACGCCGGGCCAGCGGCCGCTGAAGTCGAAGCCGAGCACGGCGGCGACGGCCAGCAGGACCGCGATGGCGACCAGCATCCGGCCGGTCTCCACCACCACCTTGGCCAGCAGCACCGAGGAGCGTGCGATGGGCATCGTGCGGAAGCGGTCCATCACCCCCGTACGGAAGTCGTCGTTGACGCCGAGGCCGACTGCCATCGCGATGGTCATCCCGAGGATCACCATCAGCCCCGGCGTCAGAAAGGCGGTGTACTGCGCGCGGGAGCCGCCTTCGCCGAGCACGCCGCCGAGGCCGAAGACGAACAGCAGCATCAGCACGATGGGCATCAGCAGCGCGTCGGTCATCGACGACGGGTTCTGCCGTATCTGCAGCAGATTGCGGCGGACCAGCGCGCCGGTGTGCCGGGCCGTGGCCCGCAGGCCGATCCGGCCCTCGTCGACGAGGGGCGCGGACGGCGCCGGGCGGGGCACGGCCTGATACGACGTCACGGCTTCTCCTCGGGTCAGGCGGCCCGGCCGCGGCGCTCGTCGAGCCACTTCTGCCAGTACGTACGCCGGTCCGAGCTCGGGTGGGCGACGATGATGTCGCCGAGGACGGCGGATCCGGTGATGCGGACGCGCGGGGTGACGGCCTCCGGGCCGGAGTGCGCCCGGGTCAGATCGCGCAGATCGCCGAGGACCTTGCTGCAGTTCATCTCGACCCGGACGCCTTCGGGGAGGAGCAGATGGACATCGCCGATCACCGCGCGGGCCGTGATGGTCAGTTCGCCGGTCGGCGGTGCGGGGGAGGCGCACAGGTCGAGGGTGAGGTCGCCGAAGACCGCGGTGGCCTCGATGCCGTGCGTCAGCGAGGGGCTGTGGTGGACGAGGTCGCCGAACAGGGCGCGGAAGGTGCGCTGTCCGGTCGCGGTGCCGGCCGACTCGGGGGGCGTCACATGCGGCAGGTCCTCGCCGACGGACAGCAACTCCTCGCGGGTACGCGCCAGATACGCCGCCTCAGACCGCTCGGCCAGCTCCTCAAGGGTTAACCGGCCCTCCGCGGTGGCTTCCCTGAGCCGTTCGACCATGTGCTCGCGCTCGGCGTCCGAGGCCAGCACCGAGCGCGAGGAAGTGCCGGGGGCGGGCGGGGGCGCCAGATCCTTGTGCAGATCGGGGCGTTGGGGCTGCGTCATGGAGGTGCCTCCGCGAGGTTCGGCGGTGGTGGGGGTGCTGAGAGGCTCATCCGACCACGTCACGAGGGGCGGGGACATCGCCGTGGGGTAGTACATCGAAAGGTTGACCTTCCGGATCCGGCGCACACAGTTCGGTGTACTCGTCGGCCGGTTTTTTCGGGTCCGGTGTACTCGGCGAAATGATCTCGGGTCGACTCGTGAAGACCGGTGAAAGAATCAAAAATTTGGTCGACTTCTTCTTGACTGGTTGGTAAAGTGCCCAGCACTCATTGTGACTCGCCGATTCGGTGCAGCCGGCAGGAGTCATCCACCGTTTGAAATCCGGAGGGCTTGTCGAATGCCTGAGCTGGCGGACACCGGGCGGCGAATCAAAGAGCTTCGGGTCAGCGCGGGAATGACACAGCACGACCTTGCCGGGTCCGAAATGTCGTCCAGCTACATCTCGCTCGTCGAACGCGGGAAGCGCATTCCCAGCGGCCGGGCACTCAGGATCCTGGCGGAACGCCTCGGGGTCGGCGTGGACGAAATATCCGCGGCCGGCGAGCCGGTCGAAAGCGCGGGACGGGTGCGCCGGCTCGACCTGGTCGGACGTTTGGTGGCGGCCCGCCGGCAATGGGAGGGCGGCGACGCCGAGGGCGCGCTGTCGGAATTCCGCGCACTGGCCGAGAGCGATCCGGCCGGCCGGCAGGACGACGTATATACCGAGGCGCAGCTCGCCATTGCCGAAATACTGGGCACGCTCGGCCGGGCCGACGAGGGCGTCGACGTCCTGCTGCGGATGCTGGACGCGCTGGCGCCCGCCCCGTACGCCGAGGCCCGGCTGCGGGCCCTGATCGCGCTCGCCGACCTGCTGGAGTCCGCCGGCCGGGTCCAGGACGGGCTGCGCTATGCGCTCACCGGCTCGCTCGAATGCGCCGCCGACCGGCGCGCCGGCAACGGATTCCACGCGCTGCTCGTCCTCGATGTGCTCACCCGCTGCGCCTACTGGAGCGGCTGCCCCGACTGGGCGCCCGGCACCGGCCACGGCCGCCCCCCGGCGGACGGCGTGTTCCCCGGGCCGCGGGCCGTCATCGATCTGCACCGCGCGCTCGACCTGCGGGACCGCGGTGAGCCGGCGCGCGCCGCCGAGCTGCTGGGCGAGTGCGCCCGCCGGGTGACCCCGGCCGCCGGCTTCCCGCTCTGGGAGAAGATCAACGGCCACTACGCCCTGCTGCTGGTGCACCGCGGCGAGCAGGCGGAAGCGCGCGGCATCGTCGAGCGCGGCCTGGTGGTCGCCTCGGTGGCGCAGCAGCCGGACTTTCCGCTGTGGCTGAGGACCGCGGAGGCGGTGTGCGCGGAGGCGGCCGGTGACCGCGACCGGCTGATCGCGCTGGGCGCCGAGGTGGCCGCGCGGCCCGACACCGGCCGCAGCCATGAGAAAGCCGCCGCGCTCCTGGAGATCGCGGCGGCGTGTGAGCGGGTGGGGGACCGGGAAAGGGCGGCCGGGTACTTCCGGTATTCCGCGGAGCTGTTCCGGCGGGCCCAGGCGTACCGGCACGCCGAGCGGGCCCGGGAACGGCTGACGGACCTCCTTGAAAAGCGAGGCTGACGACCGCCGGGCCAAAGCGCCGCGGCGGGGAAAATGCCGTTATTGCGCGGAATGCGTGCTTATTTATTGGCCTTCTTTCCGAGACCCAGTAGCGCGAACAACGCCTCCGCGCCGCCGACGATCGCCAGTACCAGCCCGACTTTGGAAAGCGAGACGTACGGGGTCTCCACTTCCTTTGTGGTCAGCCACATGATCAGGCCGACGATCGCCAGCACAATACCTACCGCAATACCCTTCATCAGTTCCCTCTTCCCTTGTGACGGCGTGATGGTGCCCCGCCCGGTGGGTGCGGGGCCGGTTGTACGAACCAGCGTCCCGGCGGACCGGGTCATTCGGATCATCCGCAGGTAGGCACTTTCCGCCCTGCCGTCTGTCACTTTCTATGTACGCGGGGCCCTACCAGGGGGTCGGCGGGGTCGGCGGGGCTCGGCGGGGGGCCTGCGCTTCCTCCGGACGCCGCGCGCCTCCGCCCGGGCGTATGCGGAGGCGCCCGGCGCCAAGCGCCAACCGGTGAGCACCCGGCGCCCCCTCCCGGAGCGCCGCCATCGGGCGATAAGCCGCCCCTGCAGTCAATTTTCATGACTCCGCAAGTCATGCTTCTGAGAGCGTTTCCGCTGGTGCGAGGCTTGCTCACGGCTTGCGTCCGGCAGGCTCGGCTGACTGTCATCTCGGCAGTCTGTTGACAGGTCGATGACTCAGCTGTCATGTTTCTGGTCATGAGGACGCCCCAGGCGTGACAACGGGGCTGAAAATCAGGAGGCGGGTTTCATGGAGTTACGCACGGATCGGCGGCGCGTTGTCGTCACCGGCTGCGGCGTGGTGTCCCCCGTGGGAAACACCACCGCGGACTTCTGGGCCGCCCTGCTCGCCGGCCGCAGCGGGATACGCGCCATTTCCCGCTTCGACGCCTCCGGTCTCCCGGTCCGTATCGGCGGTGACCTCACCGCTTTCGACCCGACCGGCTACCTCACCCCGCAGGAGGCGCGGCGCAGCGACAGCTTCACCCAGTACGCGGTGGCCGCCGCCGCCCAGGCACTGCGCGCCGCCGGCCTCGAACCGCCGACCGGCCTCGACCCGCACCGCTTCGCCGCGGTCATCGGCTCCGGCTACGGCGCCGCCCCGGCGATCCAGCAGCAGTACGACGTACTGAAGGAGCACGGCCCGCGCCGGGTCTCCCCGTACCACTCGGTCCTCACCGCCATCGACCACCCGACGAGCCTGCTGTCCATCAAGTACGGCATCGCCGGCCCCAGCCACGCGGTCTCCGCGGCCTGCGCCACCGGCGCGGTGGCCATCGGTGAGGCGGCCGACCTGATCCGCAACGGCCGCGCCGACATCGCGCTGGCCGGCGGCACGGACGACTCGCTCACCGCTGTCGACCTGGCCGGTACCGCCAACGCCCGGGCCCTCTCCCGCCGCAACGACGACCCCGAAGGCGCCAGCCGGCCCTTCGACCGGGACCGCGACGGCTTCGTGATGGCCGTCGGCGCCGCCGTCCTCACCCTGGAGGAGGCCGGTCACGCGGAGCGCCGCGGCGCCGAGGTCCTCGCCGAGGTGGCCGGGTACGCCGCCACCACCGACGCCCACCACGCCACCGCCCCCGACCCCACCGGTGCCGGCGCCGTCCGCGCGATGCGCGGCGCCCTCGCCGACGCCAGGTGCGCCCCCGAGGACGTGGGACAGATCAGCGCGCACGGCACCGGCACCGTCCTCAACGACCGCATCGAGGCCGCGGCCCTGCGCGAGGTGCTCGGCCCCGACCATCTGCGCCGTACGCCGGTCACCGCCGTCAAGTCCGTGACCGGGCACATGCTCGGCGCCTCCGGGGCCGCCGAGGCCGCCGCCGCGGTGCTCTCGCTGCGGGACCGCACCATCCCGCCGATCCGCAACTGCGATCACCCCGACGAAGCGGACCTCGACCTGGTCGTCAAGGGAGCCCGCGACTGGGACGGCGACGTGGTGCTGAGCAACTCGTTCGGATTCGGCGGCCACAACGCCGTACTCGTACTGAAGCGCTACCGCGGATGACGCCGCAGACGCGCCACCCCGGCGGTGCACCCACCTGACGCACCACCACCCCCACCTGAATCACCCCACCTGACACACCACCACCCCACCTGAAACACCCCACCCGACACACCCCACCCGACACACCCCACCTGAATCACCACACCCGAATCACCCCACCCGACACACCCGCCGAGGAGGTAAACGCACCGTGCAGGGACGACTGGTGACCTTGGAATGGCCCGGCGACGACGACTGGGCCGCGATCGCCTCCTGGCTGCGGCCCGGCTCGCCGGCGGCCGTGCTCAGCGGTGACTGGGAGCTGCTGGGAGCCGCCGAGGTCGAGCAGGCCAACCGCTCGGGGCGGGTCCACCATCTGGTGATCCGCACGAAGGACGGCGACCGCATCGGCACCGTCAGCTACCAGCGCTCCGGCCGGATCGGCGGTTTCACCGTCGGCGGCGCGATCGGCTCGCCCGAGCTGTGGCGCCGCGGCTACGGCGCGGAGGCCGTGGTGCTGCTCGTCGACTACCTCTTCCACCAACTCGACGCCCACCGCGTGCAGGTCACCACCGCCGGCTACAACAAGGGCATCATCCGCCTGATGACCAAGACCCCGTTCACGGTCGAGGGCATCCTGCGCGACCACTGTTACCTCGACGGCCGGTACCACGACGCGATCGTGTGGGGGCTGCTCCGCGACGAGCACTATGCCTCGCTCAAGCCCAGCGACGACAACCGCGTACTGAACGTCGGACTCGACGACTTCGTCTCCGGGGACGACAAGACCCAGGCCCGCGCCATCCTGGCCGAGCACCTGGCGACGGCCGGCCGCCGCACCGCGCTGACCGCCTACCTGGACGCCACCGCCAGCCCCGAGGCGCCCGCCGAGGCACCCGCCAAGGCACCCGCCGAGGCACCCGACGCCGTGGCCGAAGGCCCCGTAGCCGCGCGGGGTGCCGCATGAGAGACGGCGCCGAGAGCTTCGCCCTGGCCGACCGCACCTTCTTCGACTGGCCCGGCAACTGGGACCTGGAAGCCACCCGCTTCCCCGTCCCGCCCCTCCCCGACGGCTGGACGCACGACGAGAACGAGGCCTGGGCCTTCTGCCGCCCGCCCGAGGACCGGCTGCCCGACCAGGGCTGGAAGATCCACGTCAGCGCGGCCCCCGACGACGCCCGCCGCACCATCGCCGACGTCGCCGCCTACTGCACCCGGCACGGCCTGACGTTCAAGTACCTCAAGAGCGCCAACGTCCTGCGCGCCCTGAGCCGCAAGTACGCCCAGCGCTCCTCCGCCGGCAAGCTGCTGACCGTCTACCCCGCGGACGAGGCCGAGCTGGCCCGCACCCTCGAAGGACTGGACGCGATCGTCGGCGGCCGCCCCGGCCCGTACGTCCTGACCGACCTGCGCTTTCGCCGAGGTCCGCTCTACGTACGCTACGGAGGCTTCCGCACCCGCTACATGGAGGACGCCGACGGTGACCTCGTCACCGCCCTGCGGCGCCCGGACGGCTCGCTGGAGCCCGACCGCCGCACCCCCGTCTTCCACACCCCCGACTGGGTCGGGACCCCCGACGTCCTCAAGGACTCCCTCGCCGCCCGCCAGGCCCTGGACGACTTCCCGTACCGGATCACCGGGGCGCTGCACTTCTCGCACGGCGGCGGCGTCTACCGCGCCGAGCCGACCGGCACCGACGCCCTCGGCGCCGGGCAGCGCAGCGTCGTCCTCAAGGAGGGCCGCCCCTACTCGGGTACGGACGGTGTCGGCCGGGACGCGGTCAGCCGGCTCGCCCACGAGCACCGGATCCTGACGCGGCTGGCCGGACTGCCGGGCATCCCCCGCACCTTCGGCACCTTCCAGGTCCGCGACCACCTGTTCCTGGTCCTGGAGGACATCGAGGGGCAGGACTTCCAGTCCTGGCTCGCCGGCCACTACCCGCTGAGCGTGCCCGATCCCGACGAGGCCGCCGTGGCTGCCCACCGGGACCGCGCCCTGGCCCTGTTCGGCCGGATCGAGGCGCTGGTCGCCTCGGTGCACGGACGCGGGATCCGCATCGGCGACCTGCACCCGGGCAACTTCATCATCCAGCCCGGCGACATCCCCGTCCTCCTGGACTTCGAGGTGGCCGACGCGATCGACCAGGCCACCCCCAGCAGCCTCGGCGCCCCGGGCTTCCACCGGGCCGACGCCACCGGCGCGGACGGCGACCACTACGCGCTGGCCGCCATCGCCCTGTGGCTGTTCCTGCCGCTCGCCGCGCTCGGCGGCCTGGCCCCCGACAAGGCGCCGGCGCTGCTCGACACCGCGGCACGGCGGTTCGGCCTGCCCGGCGCGCTGGTGTCCCGGCTGGCCCCGCAGCTCGCCCCCAACGACAACACCACCTCCAAGATCCGCAGCGTCCAGGGCCCGTTCCCGCCGTCCGACGCACTGGCGTCGATCGGCCGCGGGCTGCGCGACAGCGCCACCCCGCACCGCACCGACCGGCTCTACCCCGGCGACTTCGCCCAGTTCGCCGAGGGCGGCGCGGGCTTCGCGCACGGCGCGGCCGGCGTCCTGTGGGCCCGGCACACCGTCCTGGGGGAGCGCGACGAGCAGGGCGCGGCCTGGCTGCGCGCCGCCGTCGACCGGGTCCCCGCCGAGCGCACCGGCTTCTACGACGGACTGCACGGAATCGCCTTCGTCCTACGGGAGTTGGGCGACCACGAGGCGGCCCTGCGCGCCCTCGACCGGGCCGCGGACCGGCTCGCCGTACGCCACTGCCCCAGCCTCTACCGCGGGCTCTCCGGCGTCGGCCTGAACCTCCTCCACTTCGCCGACGCCCTGGACAGCGACGCCCTGCGCCAACAGGCCCTCGGCCTCGCCGACCGCGTCACCGGGCGGCTCACCGCCGCCCGCCGCGAACCCGTCGAGCGCACGCGCCGACGCGGTTCCACCCACGCCGCCGGGCTGATGTACGGCTGGTCGGGACCGGCGCTGTTCCTGCTCCGCGCCCACCAGGCCACCGGCGATCCGGCCCTCCTGGACGAGGCGGTCCGCGCCGTCCACCGCGACCTCGACCGCTGCGCGCCGGGCCCGCAGGACACCCTCCACGTCGATGAGGGATTCCGCCTGCTGCCCTACCTCGACAACGGCAGCGCGGGCATCGCCCTGGTGGCGGCGGAACTCCTGCGCCACCGCGACGACGCACGGATCCGCGAGGCGCTGCCGGGCCTGCTGCGGGCCTGCTCCTCCGACTTCACCATCGAATCGGGCCTGTGGGGCGGCCGCGCCGGACTGATCGGCGCCCTTTCCACCCTGCGCGCGCACGTACCGCTGCCCCCGGCGACCGCCGAACGGCACCTGCAGCGCCACCTGACCAATCTCCACCAGCACGCCATGACGCTGAACGGCGCGACGGTCTTCCCCTGTGACGGCCGGGCCCGGATCTCCATGGACGTGGCCACCGGCGGGGCCGGCGTACTCCTGGCCCTCGCCGCCGCCGAACGGGGCACCGAACTGCTCCCGTTCCTCACTGACCCGCGCCCCGCCGCGGCCGTTCACCCGGCCGTCCCGGAGCGCGCCTCCGCCGCCCCGCCCGGGGCGACGGCCACCACGGACGACGGAAGGGAGGTGTCTTCAAATGACCATCATGGACCTTCAGGGCCTGGAGGTGCCGGGCGAGCGTGAGGCCCAGGCGCTCGGCTCCACCGTCAGCACCGGCTGCTGACGCGGCGCCCGGCGGCCCGTGCACCGCAGTGCACGGGACCGGGGCTCCAGGTGTCCCGCAACGGCACCTGGGACGTCAGTACCGCTGTCCACTGCCACTGCCACACCCCCGGAGGGAGGTGTCGTCGATGACCATCATGGATCTTCAGGGTCTGGAGGTGCCGGGCGAGCGTGACGCTCAGGCGCTCGGCTCCACCGTCAGCGGCGGCTGCTGACACCGAGTTCGGTGTCCAGTACGCACGGTACACATCAGGACCGGACAACGGAAGGGAGGTGTCTTCAAATGACCATCATGGACCTTCAGGGCCTGGAGGTGCCGGGCGAGCGTGAGGCCCAGGCGCTCGGCTCCACCGTCAGCACCGGCTGCTGACCCGGCGCCCGGTGGTCCCGTGCCTAGGCGCGGGCCACCGGGCCCTGTGTTTCCGGAAGGAAGTCGCCAGGGGAGGAGGGGTGTTGAGCAGCAGCCAGGTGAACGACCACGCGGGCCACGTCCGCTCCCTCTGCGTCATCGGCTGCGGCCCCCGCGGCGCCTCCATCGTCGAGCGCATACTCGCCAACGTCCCCGCCCTGTACGGCGACCGCCCCCTGGACCTGCACATCGTCGACCCGTACCCGCCGGGCGCCGGCCGCACCTGGCGCACCGACCAGCCCGGCCTGCTGTGGATGAACTCCGCCGCCGAGCACGTCACGATGTACCCCGACGAGAGCGTCGCCTGCGCCGGCCCACCGCGCCCCGGCCCCACCACCGCCGACTGGCTCGACGCCCCCCTGCACGACGGCGCCTACGCCGCCCGCCGCGACCAGGGCCGCTATCTGCGCCACTTCTTCGAGACGGTGACCCGCGAGCGGCCTGCGTCGGTGCGGCTGTACGTCCATCGGGGGCGGGTGGTGGATCTGCGGAGGACCGATGCGGGTGGGGGGCTGACTGTCGGGCGCCAACGGGTGATTCTCGACTCGGATTACGAGTCTGGCTCGGATGCTGAGTCTGGCTCGGATTCCGGCTCCGGCTCGGGATCCGGCTCGGCTTCCGGATCCGGCTCCGACTTCGGCTCCGACTTCGGCTCCGGCTCCGGCTCCGGCTCCGGCTTCGTCTCCGGGGGAACCTCCTTCCTCGCCGACCGGGTGGTGTTCGCCCAGGGGCATACGGATTCCCTCCCCGGTCCCCTGCCGTCCGGCCTGATCCGGATCGGCCCCGGCCCCGCCGACCCCGACGCGCTCGACCGGATACCGCCCGGCGCACGGGTCCTCGTCCGCGGCCTGGGCCTGGTCTTCATCGACTGCCTGGCCCTGCTGACCGAGGGCCGCGGTGGGCGCTACCACCGCACCTCCGAAGGCCGCCTGCGCTATCTGCCGTCCGGCCGCGAGCCCCGCCTCTACGCGGGCTCCCGCCGCGGCGTCCCGCTGCCGCCGAAACCGGGTCCGGCCACATCAGGCGCGCCGACCCCGCCCGCGGCCCTGCGCTTCGCCACCGTCGACACCTGCCGCGCCCTGCTCTCCCGCCCCGGCGCCTCGTTCACCCGCGACGTCTGGCCCCTGGTACTGGCCGAACTGGCCTGGTGTCACTACCGCGCACTCTTCTCTGAACAGCCCGACCGCACCCGTATGACCTGGGACGACTTCGACGCCCAGTACGCACTACTCCTCCCCGACGCCGACCGACTCGCCAAACTCGCCCGCGAGGCGGTCCCCGCCCCGTCCGACCGCCTCGACCTGGACCGCCTGACCGCCCCCCTGGACGGACTGCGCTGCACCGACGCCGACGACCTCCAGCGCCACCTGCACGCCCACCTCGCCTCGGTCCTCCGCAGCCGTACGGGGGCCGCGCGCGGCGTCGCCACCGCCCTGGTCGACGGGCTCCAGCGCCTGGGCACGGTCATCGAGGAACTGTGGCGCTCAGGGGACCTCCCGCCCGACCAAGTAGGCGAAGCATTCGGCAAGTTCACCATCGGCACCTACCTCAGCTCGGGCCCGCCGCCCCTGCGCGCCGAACAGCTGCTGGCCCTGGCCGAGGCGGGCGTGGTGACGTTCGTGGGGCCGCAGATGCGGGTGGAGGTCGCGGAGGCGGGCCCGGGTGGCGCGAAGGTGGGCCTGGGTGGCGCGAAGGCGGGCCCGACGGGCGAGCCCGCGCTCTTCCGGGCAACCAGCCCCGCCCTCCCCGACACCGTCCACGAGGCGGCAATCCTCCTCGACGCGCGCCTGACCGCCCCCGACCCCGCCCAGGCCGCCGACCCACTGCTCCGCGCCCTGACCTCCCGCGGCGAACTCGTCCCGGAACGCGACGCGGACGGCCGCGCAACCGGCCTGCTCCAGCTGTCCGGCGCGGACCTGCACCCGGTCGACGCACACGGAACCGAGCACCGGGACCGCATCATCGCCGGTCCGGCCCAGTTCCCCCGCCCGGGAACCAACGCCGTCTACTTCCGCCAGAACGACGCGATTGCACGGAGCTTGCTCGGGGACGCCTGAGGGCGATCGAGGACGAGGCCGCGGCGGCCCGCACCCATCCGCCGTAGCCGCCTCCATTCCCGCCTGAAATCACCTCCCCCTCCCAACTCGCCCTATTTGCCACCCGCTTCCACTCCTCTATTTGAAAACGAAAAGAACCGGCGGCCGGTTTTCCCGCCTCGTGTCCCCGGCGGCGTTGTCAGTGCCGTATGCCAAAGTGGGTGGGAACAGTTGAGCGGAGAATCGGGGGAGGGGCCGGTCCGTCATGCCATTGGCCGACGAGGTAGCGGCAGTTCACGTGGGACAGCCGGATCCAGCCGCGCTGATAGGTGAATTCCGCCGCACGCATGTCTTGATTCCGACGGTCAACGACACACTGCTCTCCACGGAGTCGGACGGCATCCGCTGGCTGTACGCCTTCACCGACGAGGACGCCCTCTCGCGCTTCGCCGTATCCCGTGGCAGCGAGCCCGGCATGGAGTGGCAGTACGTGACGGCCTCCGGCGCCCGCGTCCTTGACGTGCTGATTCCCGCCATCGAGGGCCCCACAGGGGTGGCCCTGGACGCGGGCAGCGAGCAGGGCGCGCTCTTCCCGCCGATGTCCGGAATCGTCCCCGACAGTGCAGCCATCGACATATCACCGAGTAACGGGCCGGGCGACACCATGCCGCACAGGGGGGAAGCGTAGGAATGGGCCTGATAGGCGGAGACGGATACCAGCTTGAGCCTGAGGCTTTCGAGCAGCTCACCAAAGGACTCAAGGCCGCAACGGCCGAACTGAAAGAGCTGGGCTTTGACGTCGAAGCCCAACTTGGCCGCGGTTTCGACAAATTGTCCCTGGACAACATGGAATGCGGCGACGACGGCCTGGCCACCGCCCTGGAGTCCTTCTGCGACCGCTGGGGCTGGGGCGTGCGCACCTTGATGCAGGACGCCAACGAATTCTCCAAGAAGCTGGGCCTCACCGCCGGCATTTACTACGAGCAGGAGCAGTACGTCTCGGACGCCCTGAAGCAGACCGTGAACGCCGCCATGGGCGACCCGTCCAAGTCGGCCGAGCAGCTGCACAAGACGTCCTGGGGAGACATCGCCGCGGACAACCCCTTCACGCAGATCAAGAACGCCGACTTCGACCCGACATCCCAGGAGTCGACGAAGTCTCGCCAGCAGGTGGCGGACACGGCCGACAAGCTGGCCCAGGACGTCGAGTCCATCCCCGACCGGATGAAGCACCCCTTCGACGACCGCGAGAAGGTCACCACGGAGATCCACGAGCCAAAGGGTTCGCAGGCCCAGGGCGGTGAGGGCAAGTGAACTGGCTCGGTGATGCTGCGAACGCCGTAAGTGACACCGCGGGCAAGTTCACCGACGCCGTCGAGCGCGGCGCGGGCGAGCTGGTCGAGCACGGCTCCGACCTGGCCGGCGATGCCCTGGAGACCGTCGGCCTCGACGACGCCGGTCACGCCGTCCGCTCCGCCGGCGCCAAGATGGCCGGCGCCCTGGGCGCCCATGTCGACGAACGCCAACTGGGCGAAACCGAGGACCCCAAGGAACTGATCCACGGCGACGCCTCGAAGATCAACGAATCGGCCTCCCACCTGAAGGACTTCTCCGCCGCCTTCGACCGGGTCGCCGAGGGCATGCGCAAGATCGGCTCGCACCAGCACTGGAGCGGCAAGGCCGCCGACGCCTTCCGCGAGAAGTTCGACATGCACCCCAAGCAGTGGATGCACGCGGCAGACGCCTGCGACGACGTTGGCAAAGCCCTGAAGTCGTACGCGGAAACGGTGACCTGGGCGCAGGGCAAGGCCGCCGACGCCATCGACAAGTACCGCAGCGCGACGGAGGCCACCCGGCGCTCCCTCGACGCCTACAAGGCCAAGCTCGACACGTACAACGCGCAGGTCGACTCCTACAACACGGCTGTCGAAGCGGGCCAGAACCCCGGCGCCCAGCCGCAGCAGCCCGGTGAATACGCAGACCCGGGTGCCGAGGGCCGCGAGGCCGCCCAGGACATGCTCAAGACCGCCCGCAGCCAGCGCAACGAAGCGGCCGAGCGGGCCCGTAACGCCATCAAGGGCGCGCTGGCCCATGCGCCCGAAAAGCCCGGTTTCACCGAGCTGGCGGGTGCGGCTCTCATGGACGGCGGCAAGGCGTTCGTCCTCGAGCATGCGCACATCGCCGGCGGCGCCCTCAAGGCCGGCGCGGAGACCCTCAAATTGGCCCGGATGGTCAATCCACTCGACCCCTACAACATCACCCACCCCTGGAAGTACCTGGGCAACACCTCCACCATGCTCATGGGTCTGGCCCAGGCCCCTCTCCACCCCATCGACACCGCCAAGGGCATGCTCGGCTCCGGCTGGGGCAAGGACCCGGGCGACGCGTACGGGGCCATGCTCGTCAACCTCATCGGAGGCAAGGGAGCGGGGGGACTGGCCAAGGGGGCGGCGAAGTCGACCGCGAAGAACGTCGCCGAAGGCTGGGCGCGGCACGCCGCCCAGAACGGCGGCAAGATCACCGTCCGGGACCGCGCCCGCATCGCCGCCTGCAAGATCTTCGGCAGCGACCCCATCGACATGGCCACCGGCCGTATGCACCTGCCGCAGACCGACATCACCCTCCCCGGCAGCCTCCCCCTCACCTTCACCCGCACCTTCGAGTCGTCCTACCGCCAGGGCCGCTGGTTCGGCCCGACCTGGATGTCCACGCTCGACCAGCGCCTGGAGATCGACTCCGAAGGCGTCATCCTCATCGGCGAAGAGGGCAACTTCCTCCTCTACCCCCACCCGGCTGTCGGCGTCCCCACACACCCCATCGAGGGCGACGGCGCCCCCCTCGAACTCACCCCGGACGGCGACTACCTCCTCACCGACCCGGTCACCGGCATCCGCCGCTACTTCACCACGTACACCGAAAACCTCGCCGTCCTCGACGAGATATCCGATCGCCGCGGCAACCACATCACCTTCGACTACACCGAAGACGGCACCCCCACCGCCCTCACCCACAGCGCCGGCTACCGCCTCCTCCTCACCACGGAAGAGGGCCGCATCACCGCCCTCCACCTCGCCGGCGCCGCCCCCGACGGCACCGACCAACTCCTGAAGACGTACGGCTACGACGACTCGGGCAACCTCGTCACCGTCACCAACTCCTCCGGCCTTCCCCTCCGCTTCACCTACGACGAAGCCGGCCGCATCACGTCCTGGACCGACACCAACAACAGCAGCTACCACTACGTCTACGACGATCAGGACCGCTGCATCTCCCAGGGCGGCATCGAAGGCCACCTCCGCGGCAACTTCACCTGGGGCGACCCGGATCCGGAAACCGGCCTACGCACCAACCTCCACTACAACTCCCTCGGCCAGCTCACCACTTACCAGGTCAACGACCACCACCACATCGTCGCGACCACCGACCCCACGGGCGCCACCACCCGCACAGTGCGTGACGCCAAGCACCGCGTCCTGTCCACGACTGACCCCTTGGGCCGCACCACCCACATCACGTACGACGACGAAGGCCGCCCGACCACGGTCACCCTCCCCGACGGCTCGACCTCCACCACTACGTACAACCCCGACGGCTACCCCCTCAGCGCCACCGGTCCGGACGGCAACACCTGGACGCACGCCTACGACGCCACTGGCAACCGCACATCCTCTACCGACCCCACAGGCGCCACCACCACCTACACCCACGATCACCGCGGCCACATATCGAGCATTACGGACGCCCTCGGCAACACCACCCGCCTGTATTGCAACGAGGCCGGCCTACCGCTCTCGGTCACCGACCCCTTGGGCGCCACCACCCACTACCGCCGCGACGCCTTCGGCCGCACCACCTCCGTCACCGACCCACTGGGCGAAACCACCCACATGCTGTGGACAGTGGAAGGCAATCTCGCCGCCCGAATAGACCCCACCGGCGCCACCGAGGAATGGACCTACGACGGCGAAGGCAACCGCCTCACCCACACCGACGCCATCGGCCAGACCACTCGCTACGAGTACGGCCACTTCGACCTGCTCACGGCCCGCACCGATCCCGACGGCGTCCGCCACGAGTTCCTTCACGACACGGAACTACGCCTCACCCAGGTCACCAACCCCCAAGGCCTGACCTGGAACTACGCCTACAACCCCGCAGGGCGCCTAGCCGCCGAGTCCGACTTCGACGACCGCACCCTCACCTACACCCACGACCCCGCCGGTCAACTCACCACCCGCACCAACACCCTCGGCGAAGTCACCACCTACACCCGCGACACCCTCGGCCGCATCACAACCAAGGACGCCGCAGGCCTCATCACCACCTACGCACACGACGCCAGCGGCAACCTGAAGCAGGCAGCCAACCCGGACGCGACGGTCACCTACACCCGCGACGTCCTGGGCCGAGTCACGGCCGAGACGGTCAACGGCCGCACCATGGCATTCACCTACGACGCCCTGGGCCGCCGCACCTCCCGCACCACCCCCACTGGCCACACCACCACCTACACCTACGACGCGGCCGGCAACCGCACGGCCATGGACATCGCCGGCCACGTCCTCACCTTCGACCACGACGCCGCAGGCCAGGAACTCACCCGCACCATCGGCGACACTCTCCAGCTGGCCCACGCCTGGGACCCCACCGGCCGGCTCAGTACTCAGGTTCTGACGGTCGTTCCCACCGCGCAGTCCCTTACCCAAGCCAGCGCTGGAATCGCTCATTCGCCTACGACAGGGACATCCTCCAATCACCTATACCACCGGGCATACACCTACCGCCCCGACGGCAATCTCACCGGGATCGATGATTCCGACACGGGCCGCCGGAACTTCGACTTGGACCGAGCTGGCCGGGTCACTGCTGTCCATGCCGCTGACTGGACGGAGAGCTATGCCTACGACGACGCCGGTAACCAAATCC
The DNA here is from genome assembly GCF_053595675.1 of Streptomyces sp. NPDC002446. Classification (NCBI taxonomy): domain Bacteria; kingdom Bacillati; phylum Actinomycetota; class Actinomycetes; order Kitasatosporales; family Streptomycetaceae; genus Streptomyces; species Streptomyces sp. NPDC002446. Next base: position 16,360 of record NZ_JBSFYC010000103.1, read on the forward strand.
ATGCCGCCTGGCCTGACCGCCATGCCAGCCCCTCATCGAGAGGCGAACGCACCTACACCGGCACTCGCATCACCCGCGCCGGTGCCATTCGCTACGAACACGATGCCGTCGGTCGCGTAACCCTCCGCCAAAAGACCCGCCTCTCCCGCAAACCCGATACCTGGCACTACACCTGGAACACCGAAGACCGCCTCACCATCGTCATCACCCCCGACGGCACCACGTGGCGCTACCTCTATGATCCGTTCGCCCGCCGAATAGCCAAACAACGCCTAGCCGGGAATGGCGAATCTGTCGCCGAGCAAACGGACTTCATTTGGGACAACGCCAACCTCGTTGAACAGATCGCGCGGACCGTAGATAATGAGGAGTCCATAACTCTTACGTGGGACCATAGCGGTCTGGTTCCTCTCGCACAGACAGAACGCAAGCTTCGCGAAACAGATGTGTACGCGGTATCTGACTCGCTTTCGCACTCGGCCTTGCCCACCCAAACTGAGGTCGACAAACGCTTCTTTGCGTTGATCACTGATCTCATGGGTACCCCCACTCAACTCGTCTCAGAGTCTGGTGCCATCTCCTGGCGCGCCCGAAGCACTCTCTGGGGCACCACCACCTGGAACCGCGAAGCCACCGCCTACACGCCCCTCCGCTTTCCTGGTCAATACTTTGACCCTGAAACCCAACTCCATTACAACTTTCATCGTCAATACGACCCGAGTACTGGTCGGTATCTCAGCTCAGATCCCTTGGGGCTTACGCCTGCGCCAAACCCTGCATCATACGTGCGTAATCCCCACAAATGGGTAGACCCGCAGGGGTTGAAATGCACTCCAGGAGACAGGATTACGAACCGAGATCGCCCACCAGTCGAAGGTGACACTAACTATATTGTCGACAACCCTCACGACTGGTCGGATACCATCACAGACATCGATAGAGTTAAAGATGGGGTCTTCTGGGAAGAGAAGACAGCGACTGGGCAAAATCCGAATATGGACGCCGAGAGGTGGGCCGATAAGCATATACTCAAGAAGCTAGACTCCTACCTTCGGGCTAGATCGTATCTTCCTGGATGGGAGGAAGCCCCTCTGGGTCTTCATTTCACCGAAGCCGGTGCCACGGAAAACTTTAAACAGGTAGTTGCGCAGGCGGTGCGGACTTGGCAAGGGAAAAACCCTGGCGTTGACGTAAGGGTCGAATGGGAGTAACTGATGAGCTGTTTTTTTCGAATCGGCGATCGGGACGTATGGAACCCGTCCAATAGCGTGGCAAGGGTATTTATTGGGCAGGCCAATGTCCTTTCTGATGTGCTGGGCGAAGAGTCGGGTATCGGTCCGATCATTGATGACGAATGCGAAATCAATGGTGGTAATCTCCGCGAGTTTGCGATCGCCTTGATTCGCCGCTATGAAGAATCGAACAATCCTGCCTTGAGGGTCCTAATGGAGGGCGTTGCGGGGATCTGCATCCTCCTTCTGCGGCGCGCGAGAGTTCCAATGGATGGAGATATTACTGAGCTTGTCGCCGCGTGGGAGGAAAAGTTTTCAGAAGTCTCTCGGGGTATGCCAGAAGGCTGAGCTCGGGGATTGGGGATCGCATGCCGCACGGTGCTGCCACTGGTGCCAGTGGGGCATGTTGGGGTGAGGAACTGACGTATCCGCCGTGTGGCTCACGGGACAGTTTCCGTACGGTACTCGGCTTACAGTGAAGTCGGCCGCATTGCGTCGTGGACCGACATCAATAGGAGTAGTTATTACTGCATATATGCGCATGTGGTCGTCGCGGCGAAGACGAAAGGCGTCGGAATTCAGTCATTTAATTCCATCCCCGAGTGAAGTCGTCGGGCGCTGTCCAAGGGGCGGGAAGCGCGCCGGGGTAGAAAATCACCCTTCCGTACTGTGCCTGGGCGAATTCCACTACGTCCGCCAGTGTGGCTGAGACTGATTCCGCAGGTTTGGCGAAGGACCCAAAGTCCGTCGATCTGCAGGCGTTTGCGGACAAGGTGAGCAAGATTCGGTCCGAGGCGCAGGTGCCGATGGGCTGAGGCAAGGCGGTCGGTCCGCGAGTGATACGGGACCTTGTCAGGCGCCGTGGCCCAGGGCTGAGCGCGTCGAACACCGGCAGCAGTGCAGCGCGTTGACAAGGCCTCGGCCCACTTGCCCGCCTCGCGGTACCTTCGGATTGTCGAGATCCGAAGGGGTTCCAGGATGCCCTACGCCAGTGACAGTGCCGGCGAACGTATCGGGCGGCGCATTGCGGAAGCGCGTAAGGCGCGCGGCTTGACTCAGTTGCAGCTGGCCCAGCGCATTCCGTGCTCAAAGTCGCTCATTGCTCAGGTGGAGCGCGGTCACAAGCCCGCCACACCGTCGCTCACCGCCGGTGCTGCTCGGGCGCTCGGTGTCCGGTTGGAGCAACTCACCGGGCAGCCGTACGAGGATCCGCAGCGAGGGCGGGTGCACGCGACGATCCCGGACATCCAGACGTCCATGCTGTCGTGGGATCTGCCCGACGAGGATCTCCCGGTCCGTCCTTTCGACGAGCTGGCCGCCGACGTGGCGCACGCCTCCGCATTGGGCCGCAAGGCCCGGTACGCGAACCTCGGGCGGCTGTTGCCTCCGCTCCTCGATGAGCTATCGACAGCCTGTCATTCCGCAGAAGGGACAGAGCGGGAGAGGTTATTCGGTCTGCTCGCGGAGACGTACAGCGGCGTGACCGCCATCGCGTATGCCGTTGGACTGTTTGACCTGCGCTCTCAGACGATGGACCGGGTGCAGTGGGCGGCGCGGGAATCGGATGACCCGTTGCGCATCGGCCGTACGCAGTGGCAGCGGGCGACCCTGTTCCTCCAAGCCGCTGCTTACGACCGCGGTATGCGGCTTCTCGACCGGGTGCGGCACGACCTGGGCGAGGACATCGGCTGCATGGACGGACCGACGCTCAGCGTGCATGGCTCCGTACACCTGCGCTCCGCCATGTTCGCCGCGCGGGCCGGGAACGCGCCCACTGCACGTGCCCACCTCGACGCCGCTGCGGACGCCGCGCGGCGCCTCGGACGGGACGCCAACCACTACGGCCTGGAGTTCGGGCCGACCAATGTCGCGATGCACCGGCTCGGGGTGGCCGTGGAGATGTATGACGGGCCCGAAGTCGTCCGGCGGACCCAGCGGACCCGCCTACCGGGAAACGTGGCTCCCGTACGGGCGGGCCGGTGGTACATGGACGCTGCGAAGGGCTGGCTCGACTACGGGAATCGTGAGAAGGCGTTTGCCGCGCTCCAGGCTGCGCGCAGTGTGGCGCCCGAGCAGACTCGGAATCATCCCCAGGTGCGCGAGACCGTGAAGACGTTGATCCACCTGGAGCGATACAGCAAGCAATCCCTCTCAGGTTTTGCCTCGTGGCTCGGTATCACGTGATGTTTCACAGGGCGTGAAACTCGCTCTGTAGACGCGGCAGCAGCATGAAGCGATCAGACCCCGGCGAGGTGGTGAGACCTCCCGGGGCGTGGCCAATGCTGCTAAGACGTCATCTCATTTGGATGGTTGGGTAGGCTGTCGTGCGTAGAGCGCAGTTCTGGCGGCATCCGGGGCAGGTCCCCCGTAAGCGCACGATGCG
>NZ_JBSFYC010000104.1:0-19948 GCF_053595675.1 Streptomyces sp. NPDC002446
GACCGTCACCGGCAGCCGAACAGCCCCGCGCAGCGGCACCGCCCGCCGCAGGCGCAACGGCGACAAACCCCCACGGCGGGAAAGCCGAAAACGTGCGCGGCAGGCAAAGCGCAGCGGAAGGGCCGAAAACGTGGGAAGTCAAGCGCAGTGGAGGGTCAGCTAAGCGCCAGCGACACCGCCTCGACCACCAACGCATGATCCTCCCCCTGCCGCAGCCCCGACACCGCGACCACCCCCACCACCCCCGTGCCGCGCACGTGGATCGGGAACGCGCCGCCGTGGGCGGCGAAGCGGTCCGGGGCCAGGTGGGAGGAGTCCTCGAACGTACGGCCCTTGGCGCGGAAGCGGGCGCCGACCAGGAGTGAGGACTCGCCGTAGCGTTCGACGACGGCGGACTTGCGGGCGATCCAGGCGTCGTTGTCGGCGGAGGTGCCCGGTAGTGCGCAGTGGAAGAGCTGCTGGGTGCCGCGGCGGATTCCGATGGTTACCGGGGCGCGGCGCTCCCGTGCCAGTTCCACCAGCCGGGTGCCCAGTGCCCAGGCGTCGTCGTTGCTGAAGGTGTCGAAGATCAGGCGCTGTTCCTGGTCTTCGAGGGTGCGTACCTCGTCGGTGGCCGGTATGCCGTTCATGCGCCCGCCTCGATGCGGACCGTACGGCCCTCGGCTGCCGAGCGCTTCGCGGCCTCCAGGACGCGCAGCGCGGCCGCGGCTTCGAGGGCGGTCACCGGCGGTGCGCCGCCTTCGCGCAGGGCGCGGGCGATCGCGGCGTAGTACGCGGGGTAGTCGCCCGGCAGCGTCTCCACCGGCTCGCCGCCGCCGCTGCGCGGGGACGCGCCGGCGCCGAGCCGGCCCCAGCCGGACCTCGGTTCCACGCCCCACTCCTCGCCCTCGTCGCCCGGCCGCCGGCCCTCGCGCAGCGCGCCCTCCTGCGGGTCCAGGCCGTGCTTGGTGTAGCCCGCCTTGTTGCCCAGTACCCGGAAGCGGGGGCCCAGCAGGGCGGCGGTGGCGCTCACCCACAGGTGGGAGCGGACGCCGCTGGCGTGGGTGAGGGCGATGAAGGTGTCGTCGTCGGCCTCGGCACCCGGGCGGCGGACGTCGGACTCGGCGTAGACGGAGACGACCGGGCCGAAGAGCGTCAGGGCCTGGTCGGCGAGGTGGCTGCCGAGGTCGTAGAGCAGTCCGCCGATCTCCGCCGGGTCGCCGGACTCGCGCCAGCCGCCCTTGGGCTGCGGCCGCCAGCGCTCGAAGCGGGACTCGAAGCGCTGGACCTCGCCGAGGGCGCCCTCCTCGATCAGCTTGCGGACGGTGCGGAAGTCGTTGTCCCAGCGGCGGTTCTGGAAGACCGACAGCAGCAGGCCGCGGTCGTCGGCGAGCGCGGCGAGCTTCTCGGCCTCGGCGGCGGTCGCGGCCAGCGGCTTGTCGACGACGACCGGCAGACCGGCCTCCAGCGCGGCGGTGGCGAGCGGCACATGGGTCTTGTTCGGCGTGGCGATGACGATCAGGTCGAGGTCGGCTGCGCGGTCGAGGACCTCGTCCGCCGTGGTGACCGTACGCACCTGGGGATGCTCGGTGCGGGCCTGGGCCTGGCGCTCCGGGCTGGAGGTGGAGACGGTGTCGAGCAGGAGGTCGTCGGTGGCCGCGATCAGCGGGGCGTGGAAGACCGAGCCCGCCAGGCCGTAGCCGAGGAGGCCGACGCGGAGCGGGCCGCCGGGGGAGGGGGCGAGGCCGCTCGTCGCACGCTGGTTGCTCGTCTCGTTCTGCTCGCTCGTGCTCGTCTCACTCATGGGCCCACTTAAGCAACGCTGTTGCGAAAGTGCAAGCCGCCACGGAACAATGGGCGGGTGAGCAGCGACGACCTTCCCTCCCGTGCCGCCCCGCACGGCGGCTTCGCCGGCAGCCCGGGCGCCAATCTCCCCGCGCTGCGCGGTCACAACACCGCGCTGGTGCTGGGGCTGCTGCGCGCGGCCGGCGAGGAGGGCGTCAGCCGGCTGGAGCTCGCCGCGCACACGGGCCTGACCCCGCAGGCCGTCAGCAAGATCACCGCCCGGCTGCGGGCCGAGGGCCTGGCCGCCGAGGCGGGCCGCCGCGCCTCGACGGGCGGCAAGCCCGCCACGGTCTGGCGCCTGGTCCCCGGCGCCCGGCATGCGATAGGCCTGCACCTGGACCGCGATGAGCTCACCGCCGTGCTCGCCGACCTCGCGGGCCGCGCGGTCGCCGTGCGCCGTACCCCGCTCGCGTTCGAGGCGGGCGCCGAGCAGGTGCTGACCTGCGTCGAACGCGAGGTCGCCGCGCTGCTCGCGCAGTCCGGCGGGCCGCTGGTCCTGGGGGCGGGCGTGGCCTGCCCCGGCCCGCTGGACCACACCACCGGAGTGCTGCACCGCGTCACCGGCGCGCCCCAGTGGGACGGTTTCCCCCTGCGCGACGCCCTCGCCGCACGGCTCGGCCTGCCCGTCGCGCTCGACAAGGACACCAACGCGGCCGCGCTCGGCCTGGCCCAGGCGATGCCCGCGGACGCCGGCTCCTTCGGCTATCTGCATCTGGGCACCGGCCTCGGCGCCGGGCTCGTCCTGGGCGGCAGCCTCTACCGCGGCCCGCGTACCGGCGCCGGTGAATTCGGCCACCAGATCGTGCAGTTGGACGGCCCGCGCTGCGGCTGCGGACGGCGCGGCTGCATCGAGGCGCTGTGCCTGGCGGCGGTGGCCCGCGGCGATCTGCCGGGCGCGGCCCGGGCGTTGGGCGTCGGCGCCGCCAACCTCGTCGAGCTGCTGGACATCGACCGGGTGCTGCTCGGCGGCCGCACCGTACTGGAGGACCCCGAGCCGTTCCTGAGCGGAGTGGCCCGGGAGCTGGCCGCCCAGGCCCGCACCCGCGGCGGCGCCGGTACCGGGACCGCCGTATCGGTCGCGCTCGCCCACGGCGGCGCGCAGGCGGTCGCCGACGGGGCGGCGGAGCTGGTGCTCGCCCCGCTCTTCGGCTGACGCCGGCCGGCGCCAAGGGCGGCCCGGGCCCTACGCCGTATGGCAGACCGCTTCGACGTTGTTGCCGTCCGGGTCCCGGACGAACGCCCCGTAGTAGGCCTCGTGGTACTCGGGGAACACCCGCGGCGCGTGCAGCGACTCGGCGCCGGCCGCGACCGCGGCGGCATGGAAGGCCTCGACCGCCGCACGGTCGGCCGCGGTGAAGGCGAGATGCAGCTCGCGGCCCGGACCCTGGTCCGTGGCGGGCACGAGCCAGAGCGTGTGCCCCGTCGTGCCGAAGCTGATGAACTCGCCGAACTCCTTGGTCCGTCTGCCCCCGAGCGGAGCGAGGACCTGGTCGTAGAAGCGGGCGCTGGCGGCCACGTCATTCACCTGGATCGCTAAGTGATCGAGCATGCGCTCAAGCGTTCCACAGCCGCCGGTCCCTGTCTTCCCGATATCCCGGCCGCCCCGGACCGTCCCCGGCCCCGGTCACCGGCTACCGCGCCGGACAGTGCGAGGATCGCGGCGTGGAGTTCCCGTACGGCCAGGATCCTGGCGCACCCGTCCGGTCCGGCATCCCCGAGCACGGACGCATCCCCAAGTACTACGCGGCCAAGGTGGAAATCGCCGCACTGCTCGACGAGTTGGGCGAGGGGGAGGTGCTGCCCACCGAGCGCGAGCTGGCGGTGCGCTTCGAGGTCTCCCGCGAGACGCTGCGCCAGGCCCTGCGCGAACTGGTCCTGGAGGGGCGGCTGCGGCGGCTGGGGCGCGGCACGGTCGTCGCCGGGCCCAAGCTGGAGCAGCCGCTCTCCCTCGCGAGCTATACGGAAGGCGTACGCGGCCAGGGGTGCAGGCCGGGGCGGCACCTCGTCGGCCTGGACCGCTTCCCCTGCCCGCCCGCGCTCGCCGCCGATCTGGGGCTCGCGGCCGGGGACCCCGTATGGCACATGGAGCGGGTGCTGCTCGCCGACGACGAGCGGGTGGGGCTGGAGAGCACCTATGTCGCGGTCGAACGGGTCCCCGGCCTGGCCGCCGACTTCGCGCCGGACTCCTCCTTCTACGCCTACCTCCGCCAGCGGCTGGGGATCGGCTTCGGGGACGCGGACGAGCGGCTGGAGACCGTCCTCGCCACCCCGCGCGAGGCGCTGCTGATCGGCACTCCGGGCGCACTGCCGATGCTGCTGATCCACCGGCTGTCCCGGGACACGCAGGGCCGGCCGCTGGAGCGGGTGCGCTCGCTCTACCGGGGCGACCGGTTCTCCTTCACCGCCCACCTGGGCACACCGGCACGGGACTGAGGCGGGCACGGACGGCGTGCCCGCCGGACCCGGCGACATCACGAAAGGGTAACGGGTCTAGGCCAAGTTTGGGGGCCTGTTCACCATCGCGTCGTCGAACCGGTCCCTGCGGGTCACCCGCCGCCACGACCGTCTGGGGCATGCGAGTCATAGTCGTCGGAGCCGGCGTCCTGGGCACCATGCACGCCTGGCATGCAGTCGAGCGGGGCCACGAGGTCCTGCACATTGAGCGCGAGGCCGAGGCCCGCGGCGCCTCGGTGCGCAACTTCGGGCAGATCTGGGTCAGCGGCCGGGCGGGCGGTGAAGAGCTGGCCACCGCCCTGCGCGCCCGGGAACTGTGGCAGGCCATCGGCGCCCGCGTCCCCGAGGTCGGCTTCCGCGCCATCGGTTCGCTGACCGTCGTCAGGAACGACGCCGAGCGGGCGGTCGCCGAGGCCGCCGTCCGCCGCCCCGACGCCGCCGCCCGCGGCTACCGCCTGCTCGACGCCGACCGGGCCCGCGACCTCAACCCCGCCCTGCGCGGCACCTTCACCGGCGCCCTGTGGTGCGAGCGGGACGCCGCAGTGGAGCCGCGCACCGCCCCACGCGCCCTGAAAGCGGCACTGTTGCGGTCCGGCCGCTACCGCTACCTCGGCGGCCGGGAGGTCCGCGAGGTGGTCGGCGAGCGCGCCGTACGCGACGACCACGGCGACGTCCACCACGGCGACGCGGTCGTCCTGTGTACCGGCGCCTGGCTCGGCGGCCTGGTCCGCGAGCTGGTCCCCGACCTGCCGGTGCGCCGCGTACGCCTCCAGATGATGCAGACCGATCCGCTCGGCGAGCCGCTGACCACCTCGGTCGCCGACGCCGACAGCTTCCGCTACTACCCGGCGTACCGCGGCGAGGCCCTGGACGCGCTCAACGCCGGCCAGGCCCAGGCGCCCACCGCCGCCGAGCACCGGATGCAGCTGCTGATGGTGCAGCGCGCCGACGGCGGACTGACCATCGGCGACACCCACGAGTACGAGACCCCCTTCGCCTTCGACACCGTCGAGGAGCCCTACGAGCATCTGACCGGGGTCGTCGCCTCCCTCCTGGGCCGCCCGCTGCCCCGGATCCGCCGCCGCTGGGCCGGGGTCTACGCCCAGTGCACCGACCCCTCCCGCGTCGTCCACCGCCAGCAGGCCCGCGACGGCGTCTGGCTGGTCACCGGGCCGGGCGGACGCGGTATGACCTGCTCCCCGGCCATCGCCGAGACCACCGCGAACGAACTGGGATGGTGAGCCCGTTGACCACCGACGACTCCATCGAACTGGCCGTGCTCGACATGGCCGGCACCACCGTCGCCGACGACGGCCTGGTCGAGCAGGCCTTCGACGCGGCCGCCCGGCAGCTGGGCGTCGAGCCCGGCAGCGCCGACCACGCCGGCAAACTCGCCCATGTGCGCGCCACCATGGGCGAGTCCAAGATCTCCGTCTTCCGCCACCTGTTCGGCGACGAGGCCGCCGCCCGGCGCGCCAACGCCGCCTTCGAGACGGCGTACGGCGAGCTGGTCGACGGCGGAGCGATCGCGCCCGTCCCCGGCGCCCGCGAGGCCATCGAGACGCTCCAGGAAGCCGGCTGCACCGTCGTGCTCTGCACCGGCTTCGCCCGCGTCACCCAGGACGCCGTCCTCGGCGCGCTCGGCTGGCAGGACCTGGCCGCGCTCACCCTCTGCCCGGCCGACGCCGGCGGCCGCGGCCGCCCCTACCCCGACCTGGTCCTCACCGCGCTGCTGCGCACCCACGCCACCGACTCCGTCCAGCGGATCGCGGTGGCCGGCGACACCTCGTACGACATGCTCTCCGGCCGCCGGGCCGGCGCCTCGGTCGTCGCCGGAGTGCTCACCGGCGCGCACGACGCGGCGCGGCTGACGGCCGCCGGCGCCACCCACGTCCTGGGTTCGGTCGCCGAACTGCCCGCGCTGCTGGGGGTGGTGTGAGATGGCCGCCCCCGCCCCCGCGGCGGCCGCCGGGGCCGCCGGCCGGTCCGCACCACCGGACCGCCCCGCGTCGGGCATCCGCTTCGACCGCGTCTCGGTGGCCTACGGAAAGCGCGGTGAGCACACCGTCCTGGACTCCTTCGATCTGACCGTCGAACCGGGCGAGGTGATGGCCCTGCTCGGCCCGTCCGGCTCCGGCAAGACCACCGCACTGCGGGCGGTCGCCGGCTTCGCCCGGCCGGCCTCGGGGCGGGTGCTGATCGGCGGCCGGGACGTGACCGGGCTGCCGCCGTACCGGCGCGGCATCGGCATGGTCGTCCAGCAGTACGCGCTCTTCCCGCACATGAAGGTCGCCGAGAACGTCGCCTTCGGCCTCCGGGCCCAGAAGACCCCGCGCGCCGAGATCCCCGGCCGGGTCGCAGAGGCGCTGGAGATGACCGGTATGGCCGCCTACGCCGGCCGGCACCCCCGCGAGCTCTCCGGCGGCCAGCAGCAGCGGGTCGCCCTCGCGCGGGCGCTGGCCATCCGCCCCGGCGTACTGCTGCTGGACGAGCCGCTGTCCGCCCTCGACGCCCAGCTGCGCTCCGGCATGCTCGCCGAACTCGCCCGGCTGCACCGCGAGTTGCCCGATGTCACCCTCCTCTACGTCACCCACGACCAGGTCGAGGCGCTGACCCTGGCCGACCGGATCGCGGTGCTCGAGGCGGGCCGGCTGCGCGACTGCGGCACCCCGCAGGAGCTCTACCGGCGCCCGCGCAGCGAGTTCACCGCGTCGTTCGTCGGGACGGCGAACCTGCTGCCGGTGACGGTGCGCGCGGGCGGCGGCGGAGTCGACCTCGGCGGGCGCCGGCTGGCCGTGCCCGTGGGGGCGGGCGTGGCCGCCGGCGCCGCCGCGACCCTGTGCGTACGGCCGCATCTGGTCGGTCTGGGCGCCGGCGGCGGCACCGCCAACACCCTGCGCGGCACGGTCACCGAGGTGCAGTGGCGCGGCGCGACCCACCGGCTGTACGTGTCCGTCGACGGCCATCGCGTCATGGCCGACGTACGGGAGCTGCGTGCCACACCGGCCCTGGGCGACGAGGTGACCGTGCACTTCGCGCCGCAGGACGCGGTGCTGATACCGGCCGGGCTCACCGGCGCCGCCCCGGCCCGCGAGGACGGTGTGCGGCATGGCTAGGACCGCGACGGCACCGGCGACCGCACCCGCGGCGGCGCCCGCGGCGGCGGACCCGGACCGGCGCACCCGCCCGCCGAAGGCCCGCGCCGCCCTCTGGGCCCTCCCGCCCGTCGCCGCCCTCACCCTGGTCTTCCTCCACCCCCTGGCCCTGCTGGTGTGGCAGTCCGTCACCCCCGAGGACGGCGGCGGCCACTCCACCGCCCCCTACGCGGAGGTCTTCGCCGAGGCGTCCTTCAAAAGCGCCCTGACCACCACGGTGCTGATCGCCGCCGGCGCCACCGCCGGAGCGCTCCTCCTGGGCCTGGCGCTCTCCCTCGTGATCGCCTTCGTCCCGTTCCCCGGCGGCCGGGCACTGGGCCGCTTCATCGACGTCTTCCTGGCCTTCCCCTCCTTCCTGATCACCCTCGCCCTGCTGTTCCTCTACGGCACCGTCGGCATGGCCAACGGCCTGTGGACGGACGTCACCGGCGCCGCCGACGGGCCGCTGGACTTCCTGCACACCCCCTGGGGCGTCCTGCTGGCCGAGGTCACGTACTTCACCCCGTTCGTGATGCGGCCGCTGCTCGCCGCCTTCTCGCAGGTGGAGACCGGTCAGCTGGAGGCCGCGGCCTCGCTGGGCGCCCGGCCCTGGCGCATCGTGCGGACGGTGATCCTGCCGGAGGCGCTGCCCTCGCTCGCGGCCGGCGGCGCGCTCGTCCTCGTCCTCGGCCTCAACGAGTTCGGCATCGTGCTCTTCACCGGCGCCAAGGACGTCGTCACCCTCCCGATGCTCGTCCACACCAAGGCGATCCTCGACGGCGACTACACCGGCGCCTGCGTCGTCGCCGTCGTCAACATCGCGCTGTCCGTGGCGCTCTACGCCCTCTACCGGACCGTGATGTCCCGTACGGGCGGCGGCGCCGGCCCGCGTCCAGGAGGTGCGCCCCACCGTGCTGGTGCATAGCAGGACCGCCCGCCGGGCCGTCCACACCCTCTTCTTCGCCCTCTTCCTCCCCGTCTTCGCCCTCCCCCTCCTGGTGATCGTCGCTGCGTCCTTCGCCACCAGCTGGAGCGGCGCCCTGCCGTCGGGCCCGACACTGAGCCACTATCAGGACATCGCCCGGGGCAACGCGCTCGGCGCGCTGCTCACCAGTGTGCTGACGGCCCTGGCGGCGAGCGCCGCCGCACTCACCGCCGGCACCTGGGCCGCGCTGGCCGCCGAGAAGCTCGGCCGCCGCACCCGCCGCCTCCTCGACGGGCTCTTCCTGCTGCCCATCGCCGTCCCCTCCGTGGCCGTCGGCCTCTCCCTCCTCGTGGCCTTCTCCAGGCCCCCGGTCCTGCTCAACGGCACCCCCCAGATCGTGGTCATCGCCCACACCGTGCTGGTCACCGCCTTCGCCTACCAGTCCGTGACGGCCGCGCTGGCCCGGCTCGACCCGGCGTACGAACAGTGCGCGGCCGGCCTCGGCGCCCGCCCCGGCTACGTCCTGTGGCGGATCAAGCTCCCCCTGCTGCTGCCGTCCCTCACCGCGGCCGCCGGGCTCTGCTTCGCCCTGTCCATGGGGGAGTTGAGCGCCACGATGATGATCTATCCGCCCGACTGGATGCCCCTGCCGGTCCAGATCTTCGCCGCCACCGACCGCGGCTCCCTCTTCGCGGGCGCCGCCCTCGCGGTGACCTTGATGGCCACCACCCTCCTCGCCCTCCTCGCCGTCTCCCGCCTCCGCACCAGGGCCGCCTACCGCTGACCGACACCCCTTCCCGCCCCAGGAGTCACCACGCCATGCCCACTGCGCCCCGCCCCCTCCGCCGCCCCCTCCGCCGGCCGCTCGCCGCCTGCTGCGCCGCCCTCGTCCTCGGCGCCTCGCTGACCGCCTGCGGCGGCGCCTCCACCGCCGACCCGAACGCCAAGGAGATCACCGTCTACAGCGCCGACGGTCTCAAGAGCGAGCGCGGTGACGGCTTCTACGACCAGGTCTTCAAGGGCTTCGAGAAGAAGACCGGCATCAAGGTCAACTACGTCGAGTCCGGCTCCGGCGCGGCCGTCCAGCGGCTGGCCCGCGAACGCGCCAACACCAAGGCGGACGTGGTCGTCACGCTGCCGCCCTTCATCCAGCAGGCCGACGGCAAGGGCCTTCTGGAGGCCTACCGCCCCAAGGGGTCCGACCGGGTGGCCGCCGCGGACAAGAGCCCCGCCGGCACCTGGACGTCGATCGTCAACAACTACTTCTGCTTCATCTACAACAAGAAGGAACTGGCCAAGCCCCCCGCCACCTGGCACGACCTGCTGGCCGCCAAGTTCGACAACCGCCTCCAGTACTCCACACCCGGCGTCGCCGGCGACGGCACCGCCGTCCTCATCAAGGCCCTGCACGACTTCGGCGGACAGGGCCCGGCCATGAAGTTCCTCGGCAGGCTCCAGGCCCACAACGTCGGCCCGTCCTCCTCCACCGGCCAGCTCGCCCCCAAGACCGACAAGGGCGAGCTCCTGGTCGCCAACGGCGATGTCCAGATGAACTACGCCAACATGAAGTCCATGCCGAACCAGGGCATCTTCTTCCCCGCCGCCGCCCCCGGCTCCCCACCCACCACCTTCGCCCTCCCGTACGCCGCCGGCCTGGTCAAGAACGCCCCGCACGCCGCCAACGCCAGGAAGTTCCTGGACCACCTGCTCTCCGAGCCCGTCCAGCACCAGGTCTCCGCCATCGGCGGCGGCTTCCCCGCCCGCCAGGACATCAAGCCCACCGACCCCAACGCCACCGCCCTCACCAAGATCATGAAAAACGTCGAGATCTTCCAGCCCGACTGGAACGACATCGACAAGAACCTGGACTCCTACGTGGATGCCTGGAAACGGGCCACGGGGAGCTGAGGGGCGGCGTGCGGGCCGTGCCCGCCCCGCCGAAGACCGGGCTGATCGCCGGGGTCGGGGTGGGGGCGGCTGACTTAGGCTGGGCACGTCGGCCGTACGTACGAGCGTGGGTCACCGGTGTGGCCCACGCGCGTGCGGGAGCGGCCGTCGCCCCTGGTCAACACGCACGGCAGGAGTCCGGCAGTGGCAGAGCGCAAGCCGATCGAGTCATGGCTCACCGACATGGACGGCGTCCTGATGCACGAGGGCGTCCCGGTCCCCGGGGCGGACGCCTTCATCAAGCGGCTGCGCGACTCGGGCAAGCCCTTTCTCGTACTGACCAACAACTCCATCTACACCCCGCGTGACCTGCACGCCCGGCTGAATCGGATCGGGCTGGAGGTGCCCTGGGAGTCGATCTGGACGTCCGCGCTGGCCACCGCGAAGTTCCTGGACGAGCAGCGGCCGGGCGGCACCGCGTATGTCATCGGGGAGGCCGGTCTGACCACCGCCCTGCACGACATCGGCTACGTCCTGACCGATCACGCCCCGGACTACGTCGTCCTCGGCGAGACCCGTACGTACAGCTTCGAGGCGCTGACGAAGGCGATCCGGCTGATCAACGACGGGGCCCGGTTCATCGCGACGAACCCCGACGAGACGGGCCCCTCGCCGCAGGGCCCGCTGCCCGCGACCGGGTCGGTGGCCGCGCTGATCACCAAGGCGACCGGCGTCGAGCCGTACTTCGTCGGCAAGCCCAACCCGCTGATGATGCGGCACGGGCTGAACGTCATCGGTGCCCACTCCGAGTCCTCCGCGATGATCGGCGACCGGATGGACACCGATGTGCTGGCCGGCCTGGAGGCGGGTATGGAGACCTTCCTCGTGCTGACGGGGCTGACCCGCCCCGAGGAGATCGACCGGCATCCCTTCCGGCCCTCCCGGGTCGTGGACTCGATCGCGGACCTGGTCGACCTGGTGTGAGGCGGCCGGACGGCCGGGTGTGAAGCGGTCTGACGGCCCGGTGTGAGCCCGGCCCGGCGGGCCGCCCCACCCGAACGGCGCAGCCTCGGACCGCACCGGATGCGGCCGGGCCCGCGCGGGCGGACCTTCGGACGTACGGAGGTTCACCATGAGCTCACCGCAACTCGCTCTCTGTGCCGCGCTCGCGGCCTGCGCGGTGACGACGGCGCCCGCGTACGGCGGGGACGCACGCGGCGCCGGGACCACAGCGGTCTCCGTCACCCCGGCCCGGTCCGCGGCGGCCCCGGCCGACCCCGCCGCACGGCGCGACGGCCCGCCGCGCGGGGGCGCCTCGCGAGAGCTCGCACCGGGGGAGACCGGATCGCTCGCCCGGGGCGCATCCGCGGAGCGGGCCGCCGGCGACGGGAGCCGCACCGGCCCGGCCGCCCAGGTCACCCAGCGCGGCGAGCTGAGCAGTACCTCGGCCGTCGGCCTGGTGCTGGCCGGCGGCGCCGTGCTCGTCATCGCGGGGCAGCTGCTCCGGCTCCGGCTGCGGCTGCGCCGCGAACGGCGGGGCGAGGCCGATGAGCGCTGAGGAGGAGGGGCGCCAGGGCCCCGGAAGACTGCTGGCGGGTGTGGCCTGGGCGGCGCTGCTGCTGGGACTGTGGCTGTGGGGGCGGGACGTGTCGGACGGGATGGCCGCGCGGCTCGCCACGACCGGCGATATCGCCGCCGTCGGCCGCCCGTTGGGCCGCCAGGCGCCGCCGCATGCGCACGCCCCGCTGCCCGCCTCCGCCGCCGTACGGCCCACGGCGATCAGCATCGGCGCACTCGGCGTACGGGCGGCACCCCTCGTCGAGCGGGGCCTCGGCGCGGACGGCACGCCGGCCCCGCCGCCGTCCACCGCTGCGGACCGCGTCGGCTGGTACACGGGCGGCCCGCGGCCGGGCGAGGCGGGCGCCGCGCTGCTGGCGGGCCGTGCCGAGGCGGACACCCCCGCCGGCGCCGACGGGCGCGGGGCCGTCTTCCGCGCGCTCGCCGGCATCAAGCGGGGGGAGCGGGTGGACATCCGGCGCTCCGACGGCAGCACGGTCCGCTTCGCCGTCGAGGACGTCACGATCCACGACCGCGGCCGCTTCGACGCCCGCAGGGCGTACGCGGTCCAGGAGCCGGGCCGCGCCGAGCTCCGGCTGATCGGCGCCGGCGGCGGCGGTCACGGTCACGGTCACGGCCGCGGCGGGGCACGGGCGGACGGCGCGGACGTCGTCGTGGTCTCCGCGTACCTGACGGGTTTTCAGCCACCGGGCGCCCGCGGCTGAGCCGGAGGGAAGCCCCTACGACCGGCATTCGTCAAGCGCCGTAGCCGCCTGTGGACGGCCTGTCCACAGGGTCGGCTGCGACGGGCGGCGGTGTGCCACGATGGATCCGGCCGGTGGAATCGCGCCGGTCGTGTTCGTGCTCCGAGGGGGGAGTAGATGTACGGCAATCCATGGTGGGCGGCCGGGAGCGGGCCGCCCGGCGAGAGCCGCGGCCGGCGCCGCAGGGCGCTCGGCGGCGCGTCGGCGCGCTCGGCGGCGGTGGGGGCGCTGGCGGCGCTGCTGCTCGCCGGCTGCTCCTCGTCCGGCAGCGACGACGACGGCCAGGCGCCCGGCAGACCGGGCCAGCGCCCCAAGTCCGTCACCCCGTACTGGGTCAACCCCGACAGCAAGGCGGCCCGTCAGGTCTCCGCGTACGGCAAGGACGGCAAGGCCGCCGATGCCCGCCTCGTCGACCGGATCGCCTCCCAGCCGGTCGCCGAGTGGATCGGCGTCGACGACCCGCAGGGCGAGGCCCGCGGCTTCACGGAGGCGGCCGCCAAGGCCGACCGCGAGGCGCTGCTCGTCCTCTACAACATCCCGCACCGCGACTGCGGCAACTACTCCAAGGGCGGCGCCGCGGACGGCAACGCCTACCGCGCCTGGCTGGACGGCGTCCTCAAGGGCATCGGCGACCGCCCCGCCACCGTCGTCCTGGAGCCCGACGCCCTGCCGCACATCGCGGACAAGTGCACCCCGCAGCAGTTCCACGAGGAGCGCTACGCCCTGCTGACGGAGGCGGTCGGCAAGCTCAAGGCGCTGCCGCACACCAAGGTCTATCTGGACGCCGGCAACCCCCACTGGATCAAGGACCCGGGCGCGATGGCCGAACCGCTCAAGCGGGCCGGTATCGAGCGTGCCGACGGCTTCGCGCTGAACATCTCCAACTACCAGACCACGCGGGAGAACGCGGCGTACGGCAAGCGGCTCTCCGCCCTCGTCGGCGACAAGCGCTTCGTCATCGACACCAGCCGCAACGGCAACGGCCCGGCCCCGGGCGGCGACGACCGGGAGAACTGGTGCAACCCGTCCGGCCGCGCCCTGGGCACCCCGCCCACCACCAAGACCGGCGACCCCCTGATAGCCGCCTACCTCTGGATCAAACGCCCCGGAGAGTCCGACGGCACCTGCAAGGGAGGCCCCAAGGCGGGGGACTGGTGGCCCAGGTACGCCCTGGAGCTGGCCCGGCAGGCGCAGCGGAAGTAGCTGACGGCACGTCGGCGGCCGCGCCCCGGGGCCTTTGCGGGGCGACCGGAGGCGCGGCGGTGACGGCGGCCCGCGAGGCCCCCGTCACCGCTGCCACCGCCGGTCACCGCTGCCACCGCCGGTCACCGCCGCCACCGCCGGTCAACCACTGCCACCGCCGCCACCGCCGGTCATCGCCGCCACCGCCGTAGCCCGTGCCGTACGGCTACTACTTCTGCGCCGCCGCGGGAACCTTGAGCCAGACCGCCTTCGACGGCGTGCCCTCCCCGTCCACCGCGTTGAGCATGTACCACCCGGGCGGCACCAGCGACGGGTCCTTGGGCAGGGTGACCGTCACACCGTCCTTGCCCTTCGCCACCGTGAAGTCCAGCGCGATCGACCGCTGTTCGATGTTGGTGACATGGGTGAAGGAGCCCGGCCGGATCAGCCGCATCTTCTTGATGGCGTCGGCGTGCGGGGCACCGAAGGTGGCGCTGCCGCCGAGCGGGACCGTCTTCGCCGGGCCCGCGGAGGTCAGCTCGGGGCGGGACTTCCGGAAGAGGTAGGGCGGTGTGTAGAGGTCGATCTGCTGCTGGAAGACGCCCGGTTTGGTGTTGTCCTTGTCGGCGTAGAGGGAGTCGGAGCCGAAGGTCATCACCCGGCCGTCGGGCAGCAGCAGCGCGCCGGAGTGGTAGTTGCGGCCCACCAGCGGGTCGGCCACCTGACGCGCGGAGTTGCCCGCCGGGTCGTAGATCTCCGCCTTGAGCACGTTGGAGTCGCTGCGCCCGCGGTAGTCACCGGAGCCGTTGGTGGTCAGCACGGTGTCGTCCGGCAGGATCACGCTGCTCGGATAGCGGGCCTTCGCGTAGAGCGGCGGCCCGTCCTTGAAGCGCGGCTCGGGGGCGTGCAGATCCACGATCCGGGTCCGGTCCGTCGACCGGGGGTCCTCGCCGACCCCGCCGCCGCCCAGCACCATGTACCGCTGGTCCTGGGCCGGTGGCAGCAGCACCGACATCGAGGTCTCCAGGATCTTCGGATCGCTCATCCCGGGCACGACCTGGAACGAGTTGGACTTCAGGTCCCAGATGCCGGGGGTGCGGCCGATGTTGTCAGGGCCGTAGCCGGCGTTGGAGCCGGTGTAGAAGATCCGGCCCCGGTCGGTGAGGAAGAGCGCGGGGTAGGTCGGGAAGAAGCGCTGCTTGGCGAGGTAGGTCCACTTCTTCGTCGCCGGGTCGTAGATCTCCTGCTTGCCGGGGACGACCTGCCCGATCTCGTCCAGCCCGGAGACGGAGAGCACCTTGCCGTCCTGGAGGGTGGTCAGCGTCGGGTACCAGCGGGCCTCGTTCATCGGGTCGACGGGGACGTAGCGCTCGGCCACGGGGTCGAACTCGAAGGAGTCCTTGATGCCCTGGAAGTCCTTTTTGTCGAAGGACAGCTTCTGCGCGATGCCGTAGAAGTTGTGCGCGTCCGCGCCGGACAGGCCGTGGATGCGGTAGTTGTCCTGGGCGCCCGTGGAGTGGGCGGGCCCGTCCTTGAGGGCCTCGACGTAGACCCGGGCCTCGCTGTGGGTCACGGTCACCTTGCCGGTCACCGGGTCCTTGGTCTTCTTCGCCCGCGGCACCACGACCGGATCCTTGGCGGCGAAGGTCTTGCCGTTCTGTTTGCCGGTGAAGAGCGTGCCGGCCGGGAAGGTCCTCGGGGCGTCCGGGCTCTCGTTGTAGACGATCATCAGGCCGCCGGCCTTCTTCACATCGCCCTGCAGCTTCTCGTAGCGCTGGGTACCGCCCGCCACCAGCAGCTTGCCGTCCGGCAGCTGGGTGTGCCCGGCGCAGAAGAGGTCCTTGGGCGTGGGGATGTTCTTGAAGGTGTTCTGCTCCGGATCCCACAGGACCGTACGGAAGGACTTGGCCTTGAAGTTCGCGGCGTTGTTGCCGGAGCCGGCGACCAGCAGCACCTTGCCGGTGTGCAGCAGGGCCGCGTGGATGGTGTTGATGCGGTACCGGTCCGGGACGTCGACGACGTCCCAGTGGCCGTTGGCCGCTTTGTACTCGGGCTTGTTGATCGTGTACTGGTGGTACTGCTCCGAGGCGAAGCCGTAGAGCGCCGGCCCGTTCATCCCGGCCAGCGCGAGCACCACCGCCGTCGCTATCGCCACTCTGCGCGTGCGACGGCTCGGACGGTACTTCATGTGTGACGTCCCCCAAGGGCGATCTGCAGGGTCTGTTCGGCGGTGGCGGGCTGGTCGGCGGCCGTGCCCGCGGGCCCGGCGCCGTCCGTCGCGGCATCGGAGGTGTCACCGGTACCGGCGGCCTTGGTGGCTGCCGTCCGTCGCGCCGCCCGTACGCTCAGCCGCCACGCCGCGATCGGTGCCGCCGTGATCAGCATCGCCAGCGACGCCCAGGTGACCATCGCCGGATGGCTGTGCCCCAGGAAGAACGAGGCGACCAGCGAGCCCCCGAAGACGGTCAGGAAGAAGAGGTGGATCCGGAAGGTGCCGAAGAGGGTGTCCGGGCTGGAGGAGTCGCCCTTCGGCGTGACCACGAACTTGCTCTTGCGGCGCAGTGCGGCGTCGAACAGCGACCGCGCGTAGATCGGCGCCGACAGCGCGGACATCACCATTCCGGCGACCCCGCCCGACCCCTCCGGCTCGTGCGGCGAGACGTTGTGCCGCCGGTTCCAGACGTACAGCCCGATCTGCAGCGCCGAGGCGTTGCCGTAGAGCATCATCCACACCGACGGGTCGATCTGGACGCCCGAGGCGCCGAGCCCCAGGAACAGCGCGCAGCTGAGCGCCGCCAGGATCCAGTTCAGCGCCGACATCGGGTAGAAGATCACCATCATGGTGTAGTTGAACAGCCGCCCCGGCGGCAGGCTGAACGGCGCCTTCCAGAACTGCTTGAGGATCGTCTCGTACGTCCCGCGCGACCAGCGCAGCTGCTGGGTGAAGAAGTCCGTCCAGGCCGTCGGCCCCTCACCGACCGCGAGTACATCCGGGGTGTAGACCGACTTCCACTTCTTCCCGGTCGCCGGGTTGCGGTGCCGGTGCATTTCAAAACCGGTCGCCATGTCCTCGGTGATCGAGTCGTACAGCCCGCCGATCTGCTTGAGCGCGCTGATGCGTACGGCGTTGGAGGTGCCGACGAACATCGGCGCGCCGTAGCGGTTGCCGGCCCGCTGGATCAGGGCGTGGAAGAGGAACTGCTGCGACTCGGCGGCCTTGGTGACGAAGGTGTCGTAATTGCCGTACACCTGGGGGCCGATGACGAAGCCGACGTCCGGGTCGCGGAAGAAGCCGAGCATCCGCTCCAGGTAGTTGGGCAGCGGGACGTGGTCGGTGTCGACGGAGGCGAAGTAGTCGTAGTCGTCGCCGTGGGCGTCCAGCCAGGCGTTGTAGTTGCCGTGCTTGGTCTTGGCGCGGTGCGGGCCCTTGGCCTGGTTCCACTTCGCGACGCCCTTGCGGGAGAAGTGGTGCACGCCGAGGCGGGCGCAGACCTCCTTGACCTCGGGGTCGTCGCCCTCGTCCAGCAGCCAGACGTGCACCAGACCGCGGTGGCGCACCCGTACCGCCGCCTCCAGCGTCTTGGTGACCATCGCCAGGGGCTCCTTGCCCGGGACGAAGGAGGTCAGGAAGGCGACGCGGGTGCCGCTCTCGGGTATGACCGGGACGGGGTCGCGGGCGACGAGCGTGGCGTGCGCGTTGGAGAGCACGTTCATGCACCGGAAGAACTCGATCAGCCCGATCGAGACCAGCATGACGGTGTCCAGCACCGGCAGGAACTCATAGGCCGGGTAATCACGTTGGGTCCAGTGAGCGGGCTGCAGCAGCCAGGCGAGCAGGCCGAGCGAGACCAGCGGGGCCGCGCCGAGCAGCAGCGCCGCCCGGATGCGGTGCGGTTCACCGGCGAGCAGTGAGCGGTAGCGGACCCGGTAGGGCTTGTCCGGATCGGGCTGGGTGAGCGGGCCGGCCAGCCGGCTGTAGTGCTCGTAGTCATAGCGCGGCAGCGGTTTGCGCTGGATCCGCCGCTGCCAGTGCTGGCGTGGCACGCGCAGGCGTGCCGTGGCGGACGAGTCGTACGGTTGCTGCGGCCGGGCGCCGTCAGGCGGCGACGTCATGAGTCCATCCCCCCACAACGCAGAACAGGCTGCGTGCTGTTTGCTGATGGCCCGAGTCACGGTCCCCCTCGACCGACTCGGGCTCACTGATGTCGGCCGCCCACACCGTCTGACGGTGAACGCCGCCTTCCGGTTTCATGATGCACGCCCCGCGATCCTGCCAAGCGCCGGGCTCCCCGCGTCCACATCACGCCAACCGGTGTACTGCTGTCCCCACTTCATCCGAACCCGACAATTTTCAGCCGAGTTCCCAGGTCAGGGTCCCGAACCACCCTCATGATCGCAAGGCGGACCGATGGGGATACGGACAAGGGTGTGCAATGCGGGACCGTGTATGTCGGAGCGCGCATTACTTACGTCCGATGTCGGCCGTAACTGGCCGCTTTCGGGCGGATTTTGGGGTGATGGTCCCTGTGGGCCACTCGCCGCCGTGAGGGCGAAATTCCGACGGGAACCCGCGGACCGGCCCCCGGCGTCCGCATCAACAGCCGCCACCGCACAGCCGCGGGCGAACAGCACGGGAAGACAGCACGAGAAGGGCACCGACAGGTGAAGAACGAGCCGGTCACCGGCGTTTTCGGAGCGGGCGGATGAGCGCCGCGGCGGTACGGCTCGGCCGCGCGGTGACCGTGGCCGGACCGGCCGGTCTGCTGACGCTCACCGCCGGCTGGCTGCTGCTGGACGCGGGGCCGTCGCGTACGGCCGTGGTGTGGACGGGGCTGGCCGCACTGGCCGGATGTGTGCTGGCGCTCGCCGGACACGTCCTGGCGGCCGGACGGCTGACGCCCCGGCGCGGGTACGAGCTGGCGCTGGCGGCGGAGTGCGCCCCGGCGCCGGCGGCGAGCGGTGCGGTCCCCGCCGTACTGCACGCATCCCGCTGGCCCTGGGCCCGGATCGGCGCGGTCTTCCTCGCCGTCCCGACCGCGCTGGTGCTGTTCGGCTGCCTGGGCGCCGGAGACCCGGACCGCGATGCCACGGCCGCACGGATGGCCGGCGCCGGCCCTGTGATCGAGGAGCTGCCGGTGGTCGCCGTGGGCGATGTCGAACGGGCGGGGCCCAGCCGCCGCGCCTCGTCCGTCGCCGACTACACCGTCCGGCTTCCGGCGCCCGACGGCGGCAGGGGCGTCCCCGCCACTTTCCGTACGGAGGTCCACCACGGCGTCCGGGAACCGGGCGACACCCTTCTCGTGGCCCACGTCCCCGAGCGGCCCGAGCTGGGCGCGGTCGGCGCCACCAGCCGCCCGGCCGTCGAGGCGGAGCTCGCCGGCCGCACCCTGTCGTACGGCGGTGCCGTGCTCGTCGCCGTCGTGTGGGTGCTGGTCGCCGGGGTCGCGGTCGTCGCGGGCACGTCCGTCACCGGCCCGCCGCGCCGGAGCCGCCGCCCCGGCAAGGGCTGGGTCGCCCTGCGCGCGACGGTGACCGGGGCGGCGGAACACCTGGAGCGGCCGGACGGCGGCTCGGGGTCCGGCGACGACCGCAAGAACGCCGCTCGCTACGCGTGTCTGACCCTGCGCACCGAGGACGGCCCGGTCCCGCTCCGCCTCGCGGCCGTGCACCGGCGCGCGGCCGAGGTGCTCACCGGCACCGACGGGTGGCTGCTGTGGAACCCGGCCGACACCGGCGGCAAGGTGCCCGCCGACTTCGTCACGGACGACGGCCGGCAACTGCCCGGACGCATCCCCGCGGCCGAGGCCGCCCGGATCGCCGCCGCCCGGCCGCGCGGACCGGTCCGGGTCGACCCCGGCCGCCGGACCCGTCTGCTGGAGCCCGGCGGTCACTGGCCGCGTACGGTGCCGGCCGGCGTACTGCCCGGCATGGCCGTCTCGGTGGCCGCCGCGGGGGCGCTGCTCCTCCCGGCGGACGGCGGATGGCGCGCCTGGGCGGCCGTGGCGGGCGCGCTCGCGCCGGTGCTCGGCTGGATGGCGGCCGGCCTGTTCACCGCACCGGCGGCGGGGGGTCCGGCCGAGCGGCCCGAGGCGGAGCCGGCCGCCTGACCGGCCCGCGCCCGGCCGGCATACGACTGAGGCCCCTCGCATGGCGAGGGGCCTCAGTGTTACGTGCGCCGCCAGGGACTCGAACCCCGGACCCGCTGATTAAGAGTCAGCTGC